>JBBSLR010000329.1:0-4355 GCA_038255045.1 Phormidesmidales cyanobacterium | reverse complement strand
GCCCAAGACAACGGCGTCCCCTTCTACGTGGCCCTGCCCTACACCACCATCGACTGGGCCATGCAGGATGGCCTCGCCGAGATCCCCATCGAGCGCCGCAGCGATGAAGAGGTGACCCACATCTGGGGCAAGGCCGCTACGGGCGAAGTGATCCCCGTGCAGATTACGGTCGATGGGGCCGCCACGGGCAACTACGGCTTTGACGTTACCCCTGGGCGCTTAGTCACCGCCCTGATCACCGAGCGCGGCATCGTCCCCGCCAGTGAGGCAGGGCTGAAGTCTCTATATCAAGACTCGGCCACGTCTACTGGCGCTGCAATTCTCTAATCTCAATACCTTGGTATTGAGCATGGTGCGCCGAGACCAACCCTCCCCATTGCCCTATTTTTTAGCCTGTTTGCCGCACCTGTTTGCCACACCTATTTGCCACAATGGGTAACAGATGACATCTCTTAAAACCAGCTGGTGACTGATCCCATGCCTTCCCCTTTCCCTGGTATGGATCCTTATTTAGAGCAGAGGGCATTTTGGTCGTCGTTTCACAGTCGGCTGATTGTGGCTCTGGCCGATACCCTAGCGCCTCAGCTGCGGCCTCGCTACTACGTGGAAGTTGAGACCCGCACCTACACCGATTCGCCTGACGAAGGCGAAGTGCTGGTGGGTATTGCCGATGCGGTTGTGCTGTCTCGGCAGACAACTCCCTCGCCTTTGGCCAAATCTCCGGGTGCGTTGACTGTTCAACCTATTCCCCAGCAGGTGACTCTGCCGATACCAACGGAGGTTAAAGAGCGTTACCTGGAGGTGCGAGAGGTCGGCAGCAACGCAGTAATCACGGTGGTGGAAGTGCTGTCGCCTAAGAATAAACGCCCAGGCAAAGGACGCACTGTGTACCAGGAGAAGCGTCAGGTGGTTTTGGGTAGCGCCTCTCATCTGGTAGAAATTGATTTGTTGCGGGCCGACCCACCCCTGCCCATGGAGGGGACTGTACAGCTTGCCCATTATCGAATTTTGGTGAGCCTGGCCGTCAGCCGTCCTCGAGCTGATCTTTACGCGGTTACAGTCAGGGAACCTCTGCCCTGTTTCCCGCTACCCCTTCAAGCCGCGAATGAATCGGTCTTAGTCGATTTATCGGCCATTGTCAGCGGTGTCTACGATCGCGCCAGCTACGACCTGCGCATTGACTACAATCAGCTACCGCCGCCGCCGCCGTTCTCGGAGGAGGATAGGGTTTGGATGCAGAATCGGCTGAACCCTACTGGCTAGAGTGGTTTCTCTGAAGAATATCCTGGGCCGTCACTCGAAGCTGGGGGAAAACCTTTGACTCCACTGCCTCGTGATCGCGATAGCGCAGGGGGGCACTGTATTCTCCATCTAAGAGGTAGTAAATCGAGACTAAAGGCCTTTTGGGGCGGCCAATGTAGCGAGCTGCCCCTAGCGCCTGGGGGTCTACAATCCAGTATTCGAGAATGCCTTTGGCTTCGTATTCTGCCAGTTTGTGGAGGTAGTCATCGGCAACGGAGCTGGGGCTGACGATCTCAACCGCTAAAATAGCGGCTGACTGCAAAATGGCAGTGCTTTCACCCGCGTCTTGGATAGCCGCCATCGGAACGACCATAACGTCTGGCAGCCGAGCAGTTTCCTCATCGACTTGCTGCCCAGCCCCCTGAATCGCCAGCCAATCTGCGCCGCTTTGCTCAATCGCGGCTTCAAAAATACGCTCTAGGCAGCGGGCAATCAGCAGATGCTTCCAAGTGGGCGGGGTCATCGCAACTAGGTGCCCTCGCACCAGTTCGTAGCGGGTATCTGTGCCATCGTCATAGGCCAGATAGTCCGCAAAGGTAAGAGTAGAGGGCTTGGTTTGAACCATGGGGGCGGGGTGATGGGAAATGCTCCAACGCCTAAACTCCAAAATACCCTACGATCGCTTGCCCAGCAGCTGATCGCGCAGGGACTTGATGCGATCGCGAAATTTAGCCGCCTCTTCAAAGTCGAGGTTCTTGGCGGCCTCTTTCATCTGCTTTTCAAACTGGCCGATCAGTTCAGGAATTTCTTCCAACGGCAGCTCTTCTTTGTGCTCGTAGACCTCCTCTAGCTCGTGGGCATTGAGGCGGCGCGAGACCTCAAGGAACGACAAAATCGAGTTGCTGTTGCGGCGAATGATCGAGGTAGGCGTAATGCCGTTGGCCTCGTTGTGGGCGGTTTGAAGGGCGCGGCGGCGATCGGTTTCGCTGATCGCTCTGGCCATGCTGTCGGTCAAATTGTCGCCGTAGAGAATCGCCTGGCCGCGAATGTGGCGGGCGGCGCGACCGATGGTTTGAATCAGCGATCGCTCGGCCCGCAGAAACCCTTCCTTATCGGCATCGAGAATCGCCACCAGGGAGACCTCCGGCAGATCTAGCCCTTCCCGCAGCAGGTTGACCCCCACCAGCACGTCGTAGAGCCCCTCCCGCAGGTCTTGGATAATCTCAATCCGCTCGATAGAGTGGATCTCGGAGTGCAGGTAGCGCACCCGCACCCCGTGCTCGTCAAAATAGTCGGTCAGGTCTTCGGCCATGCGCTTGGTCAGGGTGGTGATCAACACCCGCTCCTGCCGCGCCGCCCGCTCTTTGATCTCGCCCAGCAGGTCATCCACCTGGCCCTCGGTGGGGCGCACAGAGATCTCGGGGTCGAGCACCCCGGTGGGGCGAATGATTTGCTCGACTACTTTGTTCGCAGAAATCTCCATCTCCCAGTTGCCGGGGGTGGCCGAGACAAAGATGCACTGATTCACCTTGTCCCAAAATTCTTCAGCCTTCAGGGGGCGGTTGTCGGCGGCGCTGGGGAGGCGAAAGCCGTGGTCGATCAGCACCATCTTGCGGCTGCGATCGCCGTTGTACATGCCGTGAATCTGAGGAATGGTGACGTGGGACTCATCGATCACCAGCAGCCAGTCTTTAGGAAAATAATCGAGCAAACACTCCGGCGGTGCCCCGGCGGTGCGCCCGGCTAAATGGCGGGCGTAGTTTTCCACCCCGTTGCAGTAGCCCACCTCGCGGATCATCTCCAGATCGTAGCGGGTGCGCTGCTCTAGCCGCTGGGCCTCCAGTAATTTCCCCTCTTTCTCCAGCTCCTCCAGCCGCTCCTTCAGCTCGTCTTGAATCGCCTGGCAGGCATCTTCGACTCGATCTTCTGGGGTGACAAAGTGCTTAGCGGGGTAGATATTCAGCCCATCCATGCTCTGCAACGTGGCCCCGGTGATCGGGTCGATGTAGCGCACGGCGTCGATTTCGTCGCCAAAAAACTCAATGCGAATGATCCGGTCTTCGTAGGCGGGGCCGATCTCCAGCACGTCGCCCTTGACCCGAAACTTGCCTCGACCCAGATCCAGATCATTGCGCTCGTACTGAATCGAGGCCAAGTCGCGCAGCACCTGCCGCTGGTTGACCTCCATACCCACCTTGAGCGGAATCGACGCCTTTAGGTATTCTGACGGAATCCCCAGGCCGTAGATGCAGCTGATCGAGGCCACCACAATCACGTCCTTGCGCTCAAACAGCGATCGCGTGGCCGAGTGCCGCAGCATGTCGATCTCGTCGTTGATCGAGGCGGTCTTGGCAATGTAGGTGTCGGTGGTGGGAATGTAGGCCTCGGGCTGGTAGTAGTCGTAATAGCTGATGAAGTACTCAACGGCGTTGTCGGGGAAAAATTCGCGCAGCTCGTTGCACAGCTGCGCCGCCAGGGTCTTGTTGTGGGCCAGCACCAGGGCGGGCTTGCCAATGTTGTCAATCACGCGGGCGACGGTGTGGGTTTTGCCCGTGCCCGTGGCCCCCAGCAGGGTCTGGTATTTGGTTTGGTCGTTGAGAAACTGGGTCAGACCGGCGATCGCCTTGGGCTGGTCTCCGGCGGGTTCAAAGGGGGCCTGAATGTTGAAGTCGCCCATGGGTCAAGGGTACAAAGAGATCAACGGTACAAAGAAACTACTGCGCTTCTTTATAATGACTGATTTTCGCTAGGGCGGTAGTTACCCTCGCAGCAAAGTCGCATCGGTAAGTTTCTTGGTCAATCAATTGCAAAGCCACGGCCAATCACCGCGAAATCGCCGTCGTCCAAGAAAAGCGGCAAACCCATCCACAGCAATCCTGCGTGAATGCTGAAAATTCCTAGAGTAATTGTACAAATGTCTAAGCGGGTGGGGGGAATCGAACCCCCATCATTAGCTTGGAAGGCTAGGGTTTTACCACTAAACTACACCCGCGAACTGACCCATAGCTTATCACACCCCCTGGGGTAGCTCGTGCTGAAGCAACCGAGCTGAGTCTTGGCCAAGTGAGTATCCTTTTGATGGTTTCGATACTAGATAGTCAAGGCTGAATCTT
>JBBSLR010000328.1:0-4357 GCA_038255045.1 Phormidesmidales cyanobacterium | reverse complement strand
CCAGCACGGTGAGAAACTGGAGCGCCATCGCCATGTAGGTGGCGCACTGGGTCGGTGGCAGGCGGTAGAACGACTGCCAGGCGGCGGCTTTGTCAGACTCGTAGGCACTGGCGCGATCGGGCTGCTGGTCGAGCCAGCCCAGGCGTACGGCGTGGCCGATCAGCACGTCGAGGTAGATGTGGTCTTCAAAGTAAAGGTCAGAATTGACCTTGAAGATCTCGCCCATCTCCCGCAGGGCTTCTAGGTTGAGGTGGCGATACTCCGGGGCCTGGATTTTGTTCAGCAGGTGGGTAATGCGTCGCTCAAAGTTTTGCTCGCCGGGGGTCATTTCCGAGAGAATGCGATCGCTGTCCAATCTATTCTTGCGGTCAAACTTATTGCCGATCACGATGCCCTTAGAGTGCTTCAGCACCTCCCACACCTGGGTGTAAAATCCCTCAGAAATGCGGGCGATTTCCCCATCAATGATGCGTTTGCGCCACCAGTCGATCGGTTCGGCTTCGGCTTCCTCTGGCTCGACCTCAATGTCGGTGGGCAGCACCTGCCAGTTGATCGAGGCGTGGGGCTTGATGTGCAGCGACTCGCGGCGAAACACCGACTGGTTGAGGCCGTCAAACCCGGCCAGCACCTGGCGCAGGTGAGTTTTTAGCTCGAAGGGGCTAAGGTCGATCAGCTGGCCATAGGCCTCGTCTTGGCCAATGCCCCGCTCGCGAGCCAGCTCGCTGGTGATCAGCAGCAGCAGGTAGCCAATGCGCAGAGTCATCAGCCCTTTGAATAAGCTCGGTTCGGCTTTGATTAAAATGCTCAGGTCAATCAAGATCTCTTGGGTAAGCACGTGGTCGCGCACGTCGTCGCCGCAGAAAGTGCGGATTTTATCGACAATCTCGCTGTGCCCCATGGGCTCAGCAATCAGCGATGCTTCGCTGTAGGACTTGCCCACCGAGATTTGCTTTTGGCGCACCAGCAGCTCGGTCACCGCGTCCGACAGGGTGATGTCGGCCTTGCCCAGCAGCCCGGCGGCGCGGCGCAGTACGCTCCACTGCTCCAGCTGGCTGGCCTTGGCATAGACCTCATCCAGCAGGCTTTCGACGGTGACGGCGTGGCTGGGGCCGCCCAGGCCGGTGTTGAAGTCGTTGCCATGCAGGTGCTGAAGGGTGGCCAGCAGCTCTAGCTGCTGGTAGACATTGTTGGACTCGCGCAGCTGGGTGAGCAGCCGCTCCAGGTCGGTTTCATTCTCCACGTCGTACTCTTCGAGCTGCGAGAGGGGGCCGTCGTGGCCCGCCTCAAAGCCCAGGTAGGCGGTCCACAGGGGCGCATAGCCCACGGAGGTGCTGCCCAGCTGGTAGCCGTTGACGTTGTCGATGCGCTCTAGGTTGGTGGTCATCGTCAGCTGGTGCAGGGGGCCGAGCTTGACCGGTACATGGTCACAGCGATCGCCCTGCAATTCTTGCATTAGCGCCATCAGCGGCGACTCGTAGATCGGCTTGCGCCCCAGCTGAAACATGGCGTGGGTAAGCATCAGCGTCACCGTGGGTCGCCCCGGCTCGCGCCAGTGGTCGTAGATGTAGGCCAGCTCGCTGCGCATCTGGGCCACCAAAAAGTGATAGTCGAGGGTGAGGTAAAACCGCTGCTGGTCTAAGAACGACGGCAAAAACACCACCGACTCGCCCTTAATGCGAAAAATGCGGGAGGTGGTCAGACTGCGCAGCCGCCGCACCGGGCGACCGCTGAGGCCCAGCTTGTCGTTTTTGCCAATTTCGGCGTAGATCGACGACAGCTCACTGGCCGGGAACACCTCCACCGGGGCAATCTCTTCTAGGGTTTGGGTGGGCAGGCCGTAGGTGGCCAGCTCCGTTTGCAGGGCTTTGTCTTCGGCTAAGAGGGCCACCTGCACCACCGGGTAGCGGTGGTCGCCCAGGGCACGGTACCGCCCCAGGGGGTCGATATCGCTGGGCTTGAGCAGCCCGTCGTTAAGCAGCTGACCTAGCAGGTAGAGGCTCTGGGCCCACACCAGGGGCAGGTTGTCGTTGGGCAGGCGGGTTTGGCTGCCGGGCTTGGCCCGCTCGGCCTCAATCGTCTCTTCGGGCACGTAGTACAGCTCAGGCAGCAGGCCCACCCCGTCGCGCTCCACTTCTAGGGCCGCCAGCCGCGCTTGATAAAACTCGATCTGGTCTTTGTCGCCCGCAAACAGACTGTCGAGCCACAGGTAGGTAAAAAACAGCGGCCACTCGCACTCAATGTGCTCAAACTGGCGCAGCTCTTCGGGTTCGTAGTGCAGCCGGGTGGTGTCTTCGATTACCGCCTGGTGGCCGTCGCGCAAAAACCGCTTGCAGCCGTAGCGCCCCTGGAGCTTGTCGACAATCTTTTGCCGGGTCTTGCGGGCCAAATCTTCATCGTCAATGGCAAAGCCGGGATAGCCAATCACGTTGAGCAGAGCCGCATCGATCTCCTTAGAGCCAGACTCTCGCGGCAGCAGCGACTCTAGGATGATGCGGGCGCGGGCAATCTCGTCGGTGAGCACGTGGATGGTGGAGGCCTGCCCGCCGCGCATGCCAAACAGGTTAAACCCGCGCAGCGCCTCTAGGGCCGCCTTGGCTAGGCCGACGGAGCTGGCGTTTAGCTCTGGCTTGCCGTGGTTCATTTTGTTGCCCCGCTCCCAGATGCCGTAGTCGGGGGTGCGGTAGGCCCGGCCAATGTAGTAGACCAGGTTTTGCACAAAGTTGACTTCATCCTGGGTGAAGATGATTTGCAGCCCAGAGGCGGTCATCTGGGCCAGCATGAGCAAAAAGATCGAGGTGGCGTCGATTTGCAGGTGGCCCCACTCGTCGTCACCCACCACCGGCAGCCCGGTGCCTGTGTCGTACTTGGCGTGGAGCGCTTGCAGCGGATCCTGCCGTTCTTTAAAGTTTTCTACCTTCTCAGACTGGCGCAGCATGGCTTGCAGGAGGCCGCGCATGAGCTTGACCACGCTCTGCTCTAGCTCGACGGTGCGACCCCGGTCGTCGTCGAGGTGGCGGTAGGCCAGCGCCACCCCCCACACCGCCAAGATGCTAAACACGTTGTCGCGCACCCAGGCGTCGGTGTAGTTGCCGTGGATGTTGACCGCCGTGCTGGCCGGCAAGAGGCCGCTCACCGGGTGCTGCCGCGCCAAAATCACGGTTTTGACCTGGCGGTAGTAGCGATCAAGCTGCTCTTGAAGGGCGGCTGAAGACATAGGCGATGGCAATGGGAACGGCAGGGAATGAAATTAATCGGGTTTTAACCCACTCTAGGGGTGATCGGCCAGATAGTAGTCATAGAGATTACAGAATCCTGACGATTGGGCTTGATGGCTGAGCATGGGGCATTGCTAGGCGGAGGTCTGAAATGCACGGTAGGGTTGAATCAGAATTTCGGCTGGAACACCCAACTCCCGGTTAAGCTTGCGGATCATCTCCAGGGTAAGACAGCGCTGTCGCGACAGCACCTCAGCAACCCACGCCCGGTTTCCTAAACAGGGTTCTAGATCCTGCGGAGACCAGCCGCGAGCTTCCATATAATAGTGAATGGCTTCAATGGGATCGGGCAGCTCAACGGGGAAGTGAACGTTCTCGTAGGCATCTACCAAGGTGCTGAGCACGTCTAGGCGATCAGCCTCGGCAGTGCCAGGGGCAGCGTCAAACAATAGCTCAATTTCTTGGAGAGCATCTTGGTAGTCTGCTTCTGTTTTGATCGGGCGTAGATCCATAAAACAGCCTCTGGTTAAATTGTTTCAGCGTTTACTCTGTCGCATTCCGTGTGGGTGCCAATAAAACGAATAAAAATGATGCCAGTGTCATATCTGATTGACACGATTAGGCGATATCGGTTGCCTTTGATATTGAAAACAACCCGATTGTTACTGAGAATGCTGGCGTTGCGATGGGCATTTTTTATATCGGCAGGGCTTTGCCATCTAGCGTGAGACGCATCGTAGTACCAAACTTTTAGTGCTTCTTCAACATCAGGATGAGATTCCCAGAAACTTCGCAGGGTACTACGAGACAGAATACGCATAAAGAACCGACCAGTTGCAGTCCTGGCTTAAACTAACCTTTGGGCAGCGTACCTAGCCAGTCTACCAGCAGGGGATTGACCACCTCGGGGCGCTCGTCGTGGGGGCAGTGGCCCGTATTCGGGATGCTGTGGAAGGTCACTAGGCCGGGGCGGGCCACTTCTTCGGCCAGCTTGCGGTAGATGTCGGCTCCTTTGATTGGCGTCCAGGGATCGTTTTCGCCCCAGAGCACCAGCAGGGGCTGGGTAATGTGGGGCAGCAGGTCGTCGGGCTTTGGCCCTGGCGGCGCGGTGACAATGGAGGCAAACACCTTCTGCGCGGTGG
>JBBSLR010000327.1:0-4369 GCA_038255045.1 Phormidesmidales cyanobacterium | reverse complement strand
GGGTCGAGACCCGCGCCCAGTGTCTAGAGAAATTTGGCGGTCTGCCCGACATTCTAATGGCCTGCGTCGGCGGCGGCTCTAACGCCATGGGGCTGTTCCACGAGTTTGTGAATGACGCCAGCGTGCGGATGATTGGCATTGAGGCGGCGGGCAGCGGCGTGGCCAGCGGCAAACACGCGGCGACGCTGACGGCGGGCCGGGTAGGCGTGCTCCACGGGGCGATGAGCTACCTGCTGCAAGACGATGACGGCCAGGTGATCGAGGCCCACTCGATTAGCGCGGGGCTTGACTACCCTGGCGTTGGCCCCGAGCACAGCTTCTTAAAAGATGCGGGCCGGGCCGAATACTACAGCGTCACCGACCAGGAGGCCCTCGACGCCTTCCAGCGGGTGTCGCGCCTGGAGGGGATTATCCCTGCCCTTGAAACCGCCCACGCTTTCGCCTATCTGGAAACGCTCTGCCCGCAGCTGTCGGGCAACCCCCGCCTGGTGATCAACTCCTCGGGCCGGGGCGACAAGGACGTAAACACCGTGGCCAAGGCGTTGGGCGGGCTGGAATAGTTTCCTTCACCGGTTGGATTGTCCAAAGCTAGGGTAGGGATTGCAGATGAGTGCAGAAATCGACGTCAGGCCAAAGTCGTTGTACGACCAGGATTACCAACTCTGGTTGGAAGACACGGTCGCTCAGCTGCAATCCCAAAACTTTAGCGCCCTTGATTTGGAAAACCTGATTGAGGAAATTGAAAGCTTGAGCAGAAGTGATAAGCGATCGCTGGCTAGCTATCTGAGACGGCTCTATGAGCACTTTCTCAAGCTGAGTTACTGGGAATCTGAGCGGGATCGGTGCTTTCGAGGCTGGGATTTAGAAATCACCAACTTTCGTCTAGAAATTCAGGCCATTCTAGAAGACAGCCCCAGTTTGAGGAGCTACTTGAAAGAACGGTTCGACATTGAGTATGGCAAAGCCAGAAAAGCGTTTCTGAAGGCGAGTAGACTAGAACCTGACCTTATTCCTAAAGAACCGGAGTTCACCTTGGATCAGGTTCTAGACGAAGATTGGCTGCCTTGGCAGCCCCATTAATTGGGGAATAGGAATTAGGGAATAGGGCGCTCAATGATTTATAACAAGTTGACTGACGGTTTTGAAATCTGCGATCGCGACCTCACCCCCGATCTGCTGGCCCGCTACAAACAGGCCAGCGCGATCGCCTGCGACACCGAGACCATGGGCCTGCTGCCCCAGCGTGATCGCCTCTGTCTGGTGCAGCTTTCTGACCCCGAAGGCTATGTAGGAGTGGTGCGCATTGAGCTGGGCCAAACCGAGGCCCCCCGGCTCCAAGAACTGCTGGAAGCGCCAAACATTCTCAAGCTGTTTCACTTTGCTCGTTTTGATCTGGCCACCCTCAAGCACAACCTGGGCATTACCGTCGCCCCGGTGTTTTGCAGCAAAATTGCCAGCAAGCTGAGCCGCACCTACAGCCCCCGCCACGGGCTCAAGGAGTTGGTCAAAGAACTAGAGGGCATCGAGCTGGACAAAACCGCCCAAAGCTCAGACTGGGGCAACGCTATGAATCTCTCCGACGAGCAGCTCAGCTACGCCGCCAACGACGTGCGCTATCTGCACAGCATTCAGCAAACCCTCACCGCCATGCTCAAGCGCGAGGGCCGCTGGGAGCTAGCCCAAGATTGTTTTAACTGCCTGCCCACCTTTGTCGCCCTAGATTTACTCCTATACACCGGTATTTTCGAGCACTGAGGCAATCAGCTAAGCAGCCGCATTATGATCGCACCAGCTTCGCCGTCTCTGGGTCGTATCGAAATTGATCCAAGGTTTCTTCCTTGATTTTTTCAATCGCGTCCTCAATTGCCCCCAGCGGCAAAAGGAACCACTCCCTGGGCTTCACGGGTATGCCGAAGCGGTCTTGCAGTCCCACATTCAGCCGAGCGCTATCAAAAAACTTGTGCAATAGGGTCTCCAGGCTTTTGCGATTGATATTGGACAGCTTGAACGTGGCGACGATCTCCACCTCTGCGAGTAGATAGGTGGGGTCTTTCTTGGCGTTGGCAATGCGCTTTTTGACATCGCCTCCGGTGACACCGATCTTGTGAATGACAGAGCGATGCTCGGCAATATAGGGATCGTCGGACTGGCTCCTCAGCACGTAAATGTAGCCGGTGGGTAAGTCGTCCTCGGCTTCGGTATCCGAAAACAGGGGGTCTGAAAACAGTGGGCCGAGGTCGGGGGTGGTGATGCGGCGGCTGGCCTTGTCTTTGTTTAAGGCTCGCTGGAGCGATCGCAGCAGCAGGTTACTCTCGGTGCCGTTGTCGTACACCGCTCGCAGGCGGGCATCGGGGCGGCCATGGTCGCCGACAAAGATCTCGCCCATATCGGTCACCAGCACCGTTTGCCCATCGAGAATGAACAGGTCGCCCTGGTTGACTGCCGCATTGTCTTGGTATTTCAGGGTTTGCCGTACTCCCGCTGCCAAGTCCTGCTGCACCTGTTTGAAGAGGGGCTGAAACTGTTTGAAATCTGGGCAGGAGGTGCGCTGGGCGATTTCCTCGGCGGCTTTGATTTCCTGGCGCGATCGCACGTAGGTGAGCTGGGTAATATCGCCGCCGGGGCTGGCCTCAACCCCCAGGGAGGCCAGCAGGGCTTCATCGTCTAGCTCATCGACCTCTGGGGCTAGGTGGGCATTGGCCGCAGGCGTTAAGAGCCCTCGGGAGTCGAGCGGTGTGAGGATAGTCCGGCATTCCTCCGATTCTCGCAGGCGCTCTAGTCGCACCGCGTAGAGCCGCTCAAAGATGTTGCGGTCTTCGCCATGCTGGGGCAGGTGGCCCTGTTCGGCCACAAAGCGCTCGATGTCTTCAAATCCGGCAATAATGCGTTCTTCTCTGGGGGTGCGCTGGGCCGTTTGGCTAGGTGCGGTGTCTACGCCCAGTTCAGCGAGAAGGTCTAAATCTTCGTCAGTGGTGTGTTTAGCCATCGTAAATGGGAAGATGTCGGTTATTACAAAGGTCTTTTACCCTCACCCCCAGCCCCTCTCCCAGGGTGGGAGAGGGGAGCCGGATCTTGTCCCCCTTCTCCCGTTTTGGGAGAAGGGGTTAGGGGATGAGGGACATACCTAGGCTGTAGACCCTCACCCCCGGCCTCTCTCCCAGGGTGGGAGCGGGGAGCCGGATCTTGTCCCCCTTCTCCCGTTTTGGGAGAAGGGGTTAGGGGATGAGGGCAAGATTCCTTACCCATCGTTCTCTTCTTTCACCTTGCGTTGTAGGAAGGCCACCCCTTCAGCCATCCGTTTTTCCCATGGGTCGGTGGCGGTGATGGAGGGCAGTCGGCCTTTCTCTTGTTTGAACCGTCGCGCCCGTTTGGCCAGTTCTCGGGCCTCGTCCACCGTTAGGCTCACCCGTTTGGCGGCGATTACGGCGGCGACTTGCTTTAGCCGTTCTTCGCTCATGGTCTTGGCGAGAATAGCATAGGCTTCGCCAAAGGGATTGATGCGGTCGATCAGATCCATGTCGAGGTCGGTGACAGAGAGGGCAAACCGCTTGATGCCATCAATCAGGGCGGTGTTTCTCGTCGGCTCGCCATCGTCGGTACTGGTGGTGCCGGGATTGGCTTCATAGGTGCCAACCGCTTCGCCTACGGCTTGCTTGCCCTGCTGGATCAAGTTGAGGGCGGCGATCGCATGCTGGCGGATGGATTCTTGGTCTTCCTGTTCTAGATCTGGGAACTTCTCCTGGACGATTTTGCCCATGCGCACCTGGGTGAGTTCCTCTGGCACCAGCTCGTCATCGAATAGGCCGCGCTCGATGGTGGGCTTGTCTTGCACAAATGCGGTCACCAGCTCGGTCAGGTCTTCGCGGCAGATGCGCTGGGCCTCTGGGCTTTTGGGTTCAACCAGCCCACCAATTTCGATCTGGATCTGGCCGGTGTCTGGGTTTACCCCCACATTGCACCCGTCCGGGTCATAGCCCGTTTCGCCGTAGTAAAAGCCGGAGGTGGCTTCGTTGTCACGGTGCTTGGGCCTGAACTCAAACCGGGGCGCGAGCACCTGCTCCATCAGCAGACTAGCGGCGATCGCCTTTAGGGTGTCGTTCACGGCCTCGGTGACCGCCGCTTCGCTGGCATCGGGTTCGGCGATCAGGTTGGTGAACCGGGCGCGGGTTTTGCCGGGGGCGTCGCGGGTGGCGCGGCCAATGATCTGAACGATTTCGGTGAGGCTGGATCGGTAGCCCACGGTGAGGGCATGTTCGCACCAGATCCAGTCGAAGCCCTCCTTGGCCATGCCCAGGGCAATGATGATATCGACGTGGTCGCGGTTGTGCTTTTGGGTGGGGTCTTTGAGGGCAGCGGAGACCTGATCGCG
>JBBSLR010000326.1:0-4371 GCA_038255045.1 Phormidesmidales cyanobacterium | reverse complement strand
CATCCTATGGATGCGGTCATGAGGGCTTCTCTCTCCTAAAAAAGAGCAATAGGTATTGCCCCGAGAGAAAACCGGTGTTACCATAGCCGCATAAGTATTAGATGCGCGACTCGGGAACTGGTCCTCTCGGGTTTTCGCTTTTTAAAGAGCCGGTGGCATTTGCTGCCGGTTCTTTTTGCCTATTAAGGGTCTGGTCAGGACGCTTAATACTGATTCACGCGAGCGCTAGGGGGTCAACCCAGCAAGGCGTAAATCATGGCCGGATCATAGTACAGGTGTCTATACCAGGCAAGGCAAACGCTAAGAATTCGATTCATCGGGCTTTTTGGGGGTTGGTATCGGCCTCCTTACGTGCAACAAAAGACTATGGTTACCGCTCGTTCGGCGGCAACTGCCAGGACTCTAGACCAGCGTCGCGGAGCTGCTGGATCTGACCACGCCCTTGTTCTGGCAAATCTAATTCAATACTGTCCGGCGTATAAGCCCCACTCCATGAGGCTTTGATACCCCCTGAGTCTAAAAACTGTCGAGCGTTAGTTTCAGGCTTGTCCACACTTTCAGCCGCCTGGGTTTGGCTCATTCGATAGGAGCCATCGGGCATTTGGAAACTATCGACCGACAGTAGACCAACCGCTACCGTGGCGCGTTTGGCTTTGTCGCCAGTCGTGCTCATGCGCCTTCGCCCTCGATCGCAACGTCGCCCACCCCACTATCACCAGTAAAGCAGTAGGGAATCTTGCGGCTCCGTACCCAATCGCGCATCTGCTGGTTGAACCACCAAATGCCATCCTGCCCACCATCGCGGCTCGTGCATCTGGGGCATCGGCACAGGTCAGCATCGAGGCCAGGCAGAATGAAACGCTGCACCTCTAGCTGCTGCTCTGGGGCCAGCTTTGACCAGCTTAGGGAGGCTATAGCCAGGTCGCACGGCTTATGTTTCTGGGTCAGCTTGCCCTGCTCGGTAATGAGCGGTAGCTCAAGCTGAATCGGCAGCCTATTCGCTCTCGCTGTCGTCGGTCTGGTCGGTATCGTTGCTGCTGTCGGTATCGCTGCTGCCGTAGTCGTCGGCCTGCTCGGGCTCAACATCGACTCGCCAGTCGGGGGTGTAAGTGTTGGGGTCTGGCATGGGGTAGAGTCCATTTTTGCTTGATCTAGGGGGTCTAAACTGCTTGAGATTACCCTGCTACCCGTTGCCACAGCCGGGCAATCTCAGCTAGCAGCACCTGAATGTTTTGGGTGAAGGCCCGATGCTCTGTTGAATTAGCCTCACGGGCTGCCCGCATCTCTGCACGGTCGGCCCTGGCTTCGGCTAAGAACACCTCAAACCGCTGATCGGTTTCCTGTTGCTGCCGCCCCAGGTTGGCAATCATGCTCACGGTGTCGGTAATAGCCTCTTCCATGCGCCGGTTGATGTTGGCCGCCATCGAGCTGCTGACCTCTTCGACCTCAGCAATGCCGTCCTCAATGCGAGACGACCATGCCTCGATAGCGCGGGCGTTGCTGTCGGAGATCGCACGGGTTTCGCGCAGGCCAGCGGCATTCTGCTCAACAATAATCTGAGTGCGGGCCTGGCTCTCGGCCACGGTGGCCAGCAAGGCTTCTACACGGTCTAGGCGATCGCTGCTCTGGGTCATTTGGTGGTCTCCGAAGGGATTTCCCCTGCTTCCCTAGCTGACTCTATAGCCCGCTCAATCAGCACGGCGATCATTTGTGACATGGAACGACGCTCCTTATCGGCCAGAGCCTTTAGGTCGTCCTTCAGCTCTTCTTCAATAAACGCTGTGACGGTGACTTTGGCCATTTCATCAGGGTTATGGTCTGCAAACATCATACTCACCTATCAGAAAAGATCACACTTCAAACAAATTATAACTAAAGCTATTGTTAATCTAACAAGTTTTGTTAGGATGTCCCAAGACACGAAACGGCATAGGTACAGGGCTGGGCTTAGTTGGCTCACTGTTTGCCGTGCCATGCCGCGCCAAACCCTTACCCGCAAAGGACTAAAGGACTTTTAGCTATGACCGAACCCGTAAGCCTTCACTCGTTCTGCAAAGAGCACGGCAACCTGCCCAAAACTTCCGTGCGCCGCTGGTTGAATGACAACGGCTACAGCACCAGCGATGGCCTCAGCCCCGCTGCTGTAGAAGCTGCCCAGGCGCAGTTTTGCCCTGCACCTGCACCCACAGCGCCCGCCGCCAGCAGCCTGTCCATTCATCCCGGTAACCATTGCACTGCCCTTGAGGTACCGGGGTTTGAGGGCCTGACTATCGACCTGGGGCAGTTTCGAGATTCTGAGGCGCTGGTCATTGATGACCCCTTGGCCGTGGCTGAGCAGTTCTTGCAGACCGCTGACCTGATTCAGGGGGCACTGGCTAGCGACATTGCCGACCGTGAGCAGCGCCTAGCTCGCACCAAACAGGCCCAGGCCAAAGTAGCGGCCAAGGCCCAGCAGCTAGCCCTAGAGCAGCGTCTCTACCGCCTGCAAGCAGCCCAAATCGACACCGCTACCACCGAGGAAACTACCGCCCTGGCCGATGCCCTAGCGCAGCTGCAAAGCCTGGGAAAGCCCGCCGCCGAACCCGCTGCGCCTGGTGCGTAGCACTGGGGCTGCTGATTGCAATCGCGATTATTTTGGCGCACTAGAAAAAGGAGCCGCACCGATGCAACAGATCAGCCAACAGACCCTAACCCTGGCCCAGCGCCTGCAGCGAGTGAGCGCTCGCCCATTGACCCAACGCCAAGCCATCCACCGCGCGGTGTGGCTACAGGAGCAATGCCGATGGCTTGATGAGCTGGCGGAGCAGCCCCGAGATCGCAGACCCGACAAACGATAAACCCCAGGCAGATTACTAGGCCCGCCCGGGGCTTTGCCCAAACCCGCTAAGGAAAGGACACAACCATTATGAAAGACGACACCGCCCTAGCCCGATGGATTGCGCAGCAGCAGCAGCAGGGTGTACCGCTGGCCAATAAGCTGCCCCCAGAGATTCACCTGCACCAGCACAACTACCATGCAGCACCTGCGCCCGCGCCGGTGGCAGCACCAGAGCCAAAGCAGCCCCAGACCGTGAGGCTGCACCCGCTGGTGTTTATGTTCAGCCTGTTTCTACTGTCGATCGCCCTCAGCATCCCCCTGGCGCTGCTATCTGCGATCGTCGATGCCACCAACCGCCCGTCCGTGCAGTACGTCCAGCCGTCTCGAGGGGGGTGGTAGTCATGGCAGATCTACATAAATGCTCAGATCTTTTTCTCACTATCTGTGCCCATGGCCCATGCCGAATTTGTGGGAAAGGCATAGAGCCCAACGAAGGCAGGCTTGCCGTCTACGCGGGCTATTCAGTCTGTAATAAATCAAGAAACGCCCATGGAAATTGCTGGGATAAAGCCCAGCCTAAACGCAGCTGGGCCTACCCTCTGTGCAGTAGCAGCAACCTACCAATGGAGGTCAATAACGATGGCCAACACTGACCCAAACCGGCCCGAAATTATCACCCGTACCGCCTTTGGTGGCCGCTCATCGGTGGCTCTAGGGGGTAACCGCTACTCAACCAAATCAGAATCACTCTACCGCTGGGCCAATGCCGTCGCCCTGCCCGCCCGTGGTCTGGTCGTCGATGCCGGGCTGTGGGTAAGCGCCTTTGCCGTGGGCTTCAGGCTGCCGTTTAGCCTAATGCTCGATGGCCTGCTGCCCTACTACCTGGGCCTGCTGTTAATGCTGCTGGTGCTAGTGCCCCCAGTCGTGGCCCTGGGCATGGTGGCTGAGGCACTGCCCGACCACCGCGCCGACTGCTGGGCCAGGCTGGCCATGGTGATCGGTGCGCTGGCGATTGCGACCAACGGATTTTGGCTGAGGGGGCTGTGATGGATGAATACCTAGAAACGCTACGCATGGAAGGCCGCCACGAGGAAGCCGATGACTATGAAAAGCACAGGCAGGAACAGCGCGAGGTCATGCAGCAGTGGGCCTCTGAGCTGAGAGCCGACGGCAAGGACGTTGTTTATCGGGACGACGGGGGGATAGAGATTGAGCTATGAGCAGCCCCTACAACTACGAACGCGCCGACTACCCGCTACTGCAAGGCATTCGCCAGCGCCGCTCTATCCTGGCCTGGGGGCTGGGCCTTACCGCCTGGGCCTTGCTGCTGGGTAGCACCCTGATTGCCGAGGAACATGACAACCGGCTCCACTGGATACGCACGGGGCTGATTACCGTGGCCCTCACCAGCGCCGCCCTAGGCCGCTTTGCCGTGGAGGATAGCGTTAAGGCTGGCCGGAGCATGCTCGATCACGAGGATGTTACCGATGCAGCCCGCCAGCAGATCTTATGGCAGGAATCTACCGACCGCGTCGAGGTGGCAGCGCGTGATG
>JBBSLR010000325.1:0-4375 GCA_038255045.1 Phormidesmidales cyanobacterium | reverse complement strand
TTCCTACAAGCTGTTTGGGGTGAGTGAGGGGGCCGCCCGGCTGCCGGGGGCGATCGCCTGCTGGGGCGCGGTCATGCTCACCTACGCCATCGGGCGGCGGTGCCTAACGGCGCAGATTGCCCTGTGGGGCGCAGCGATTTTGGCGGCGACCCCCATCTGGATGCAGGCTTCGCGGCTGGCGATTCAAGATGTGCCCCTGACGGCGCTGGAGCTGCTGGGCATTTGGGCGCTGCTCCAGGCGGAAACCCAGCCTCAGCGGCGGGGCTGGGGATTTTTGGCGGGCAGCACCGTGGGCCTGGGCTGTATGCTCAAGAGCATCATGGTGATTCCGGTGGTGGTGGCCCTGGGGCCGTACCTGGTGCTAGAGCACCGTCGCCACCGCCACCTGCTCAACCCAGGCATCTATCTGGGCCTGGTGGTGGGGATGGTACCGGCGATCGCCTGGCTGGCCCTCAGCGTAGACCGCTACGGCTGGATGCCGATTGAGCGCACCTTTGGCCATCTGGTCAGCCTGGCCCAGGAAGACTTTCACAACGCTGGCCCGCTCTACTATTTTTGGAATATTCCGGCTAACGCCTTTCCCTGGCCATTTCTGGCGGTGCCGGGGGTGTGGCTGGGGTGGCGATCGCCCCACCCGCGCAAGGCCCTATGGCTGGGCTATCCGCTGGTGCTGTTTACCCTGCTCACCCTGTTTAAAACCCGCACCTGGTACTACCCCCTACAGCTGCTGCCCTTTGTGGCGCTGCTGGCGGCCCTCACCCTGACTACCCTCGGGCAGCTCTATCGATCACACCAGCGCCGTCGGCTGGTGGCGGGCCTGACCTACGCTCTCGCCGGCATTGGGGCGGTGCTGGTGGTGGCCGGGGCCGTGGCGCTGCTGCGACCCCAGTGGATTGTGGCCCAGGGAATTGTGGTCGAGGGGCTGGGGCGCTACGCCCTGCTGGCGATCTCAGCGGGGTTGGGGTGGCTGGTGCCCTTGGGTGCTTACCGGCGGCGAGCACCCCGATCGCAAAGCGCCAGCAATACGGCCCTGTGGCAGGGCGGGTGGCTGCTGGGGCCATGGGGGGCGATCGCCTTGCTCTACGCCACGGGCCTCTGGGGCAACTACAACCCCGATGTCAAGCGGTTGCTGACCACCCCGCCCCTGCAAGAGATTGTGAACAATCACCCCATCCATGGCATTTTTAACAGCATCAGCCCCGGCGACGAAGATATGGTGCTGATTACCTTCTACACGCCCCAGCCGGGCAGCGCTACCGACAGCTGGCAAACCCTAGCGCCGGGCAGCTATGCCTGGGTTGCCACCCCTGACCTAGGCACGCTACCTGCTGCGGCCATGCGCCTGGGCCAGGTGCGCGACTGGGTGCTAGTGCAGCTGCCTTAATCATTGAGTAAAGTCTCCGTAGAGTTGGCGGAGATCAGTGTGGCATTAGCTACTGCCAAGGGCAATCTAGACTTACGGTCAATTGCTGGCTACGGGCTGGTCGTTGGCTTCATTCTTTATTTCCCGGAGTTGTGAACTATGGCTAGATTTGGGGTAAAAATGGCGGCAACGGTGGTGCTGGGGGCGATCGCAGTAGCTAGCAGTGCGGCCATTGCCCAAGCGCAATCGCGGGTCGACTGGCTCAGCAGCGGCGAGAATATTATGTATGACGGGTACCTCTATGACGGGGAGGCGGTACACGCCGTCTGTGACGACGACTGCTACGACCTAGACCTGTTTCTCTACGACGCCGAAACCGGTGATCTGGTCGCTTCCGACACCCTAGAAGATGCCATTCCCGTGGTGATCGCCCCCTACGAGGGCAATTTCTTGATTGAGGTGGTGATGGCAGGCTGTAGCCTAGAGCCCTGCGAAACCTGGACTGACTCTGAAGCCGGGTTTTAGGGGAGAGCGCAATTTTCCTCGGACTTGCTGAATAAAACAAAAAGGCAGGGGCGATCGCTCCTGCCTTTTTTGGTTCGCGCCTACAAATCCGTTAACCTTAAGCGACTTCTGGCGCTCCTATCTAGAAAATAGATCGTAATTTGGGCGAGACGATCTAGACACAAGAAAGATTGGAGCCAGACAACTCTTCGGGCTTCCCCTACCAAGCTATCTGGCCCTGGGTGATTTTTGGAAGCGGTTACCCGCCTCACAGGAGCAGGGCTGGACTCTTCTTCACGCGCCTGACCTATTCCCATAGCTCAGTTCTGACCCAGAAGAGTGCTCGCAGCCGAACAAACAACACGGAACCCGATATTGTTGTTGCGGTTGTCCGGGGAGTTGTTGTTGCGATAGGTAGATCGGCAGTTCTGTGGAGGGTTATTCCACGCGCCACCGCGCAACAGCCGGAAGTGCCTACCCCTTCTTCACCTCCTCGCAAACACGAGCGAGTTGAAGACCTGTTGGCGCAGTCTCCAGGTGTTGCCATGGTTGAGGTGGGCTTCCCAACTCTGGATAGACTGCACGATTTCAGGGATGCCAGCCTGCAAACCAGCATAGCGAGCTTGCAGCAGCTTGAGACGTCTCCGTGCCCGTTTGAGGCTGCCTGAACGCACTCGAATTTGCTGAGGCAACACCCGAAAGCCTAGAAAATTTGCTCCGTGGCGCGTCTCAAAAATTTGGCTCTTGATGGGATGCACCTTGAGTCGTAAGGTAGCCAGATAAGCTTCCATGGTCTGTCGTGCCTCTACCAAAAACGCCCGATCATCCAAGAACAGGGCAAAATCATCCACATAGCGCACGTACTTTTGGCTTTTGAGGGTTTCTTTAACAAAGTGGTCAAACCCGTTGAGGTAGACATTGGCAAAAAACTGACTGGTGAGGTTGCCAATGGGTAAGCCCCGCCGAAAATTGAGCGGCGTGAGTATGTCATCCCCAGGGAAGTGCTCTATTGCCGGGAACTGCTCGTTGCTGCCATCGATAATGGTATCGATCAGCCACAGCGTATCTGAACACTTGATTTTGCGGCGAATTAGGCGCTTGAGAACAGTGTGGTCAATACTGGGAAAGTATTTCTGGATGTCGCACTGAAGCACGTAACGGCTAGAGCGGGCAAAGCCGGTAAATCGCTCCAGAGCTTTATGACTTCCCTTGCCCACCCGGTTGGCGTAGGAATCGTCAATAAAGCCCCGCTCCATCAGCGGGGCAATTACGTTGCACAGAGCATGATGCACGACTCTGTCGCGGTAAGGTGCCGCCGAGATCATCCGGCGTTTGGGTTCAACAATCTCAAAGGTGCGATAGGGGCCAGGACGGTAAGTTTTAGTGGCCAACTCAGCTTGCAGCGTCAGCAGTTCGGCCTCCAGGTTGTGGTTAAAAGCCAACACATTGGGCCGAAACCGCTTACCCTTTTGGGCCTGCTGGGCAGCCTCTAGCAAGTTGGCGAATGCTGTAACGTCTAGCCAAAGATTACCGTAGCGTTTCATTTTATCAACCCGTAGGGTGCTGTTAGGCCCTTCGCAAACTACACAAATAACCGATACCCTAGTGCAGGGCCGTAACGCACCGATAGAGCATCTCATTCATCAAGCCATCGACGAACCATAGGCCGAAGATCGTCTGCTCCCTTGCCCTTGGGCGTCTCGGTGCTTTTGCTGCTTTATCCAACCGCCTAGGTCGGTGCCGATATCGTTGATGACGCCGCTGACGTACTCATAGCGCTGCACCGACACTAGCTCAAAGTCTTTGAGCAAACGGGTTTGATACCTCAGCACATCTAAGTCGCTGTTGAGAGCTTCTAGGCGGGGCAGCTTGTGGTGCTCGTAGCGGGCCTTGAGCAAGTTTTCGAGAAAGCTATAGAGGCCTGCCACCATCCGGTCGCCTAGCGCAAACTTATGGTTGCGGGGCAAACGGTTGAGTATGGGCACATACCACTTGATCAGATCATAGGTTTTTTGAACAATCGGTAGGTCACTCATGGCGAACCCTGGGAAACGTGATTTGAGTATGAGGGTAGCTCTTCTGGATGCCGCAGAAATTCACAAAAATTCCAGATTTAGCGTTTGCCATCAAGATTACCTACTAAAAGTAGCGCCTCTGTGGATAGATCCCTGGGTTTTTCAAAAACCCAGGGATCTTGGGTGCCACGTGTACCGAGCCGGTGGGATGCTTTTTGTCAAAAAGCATCCCACCGGCTGGTCAACCACCTTGGGATGCCCCAAAAACCTTAAAAAAATCGAGGCGCTACGCGCCGAAGGAGAGAGAAAGAAGAAGAAAGTGAATAGTGCAAAAGTACTAAAGGGCAAAGGGTTACTTAAGAGCCCTCGCAGCCGAACAAACAACACGGAACCCGAAAGGGTCGTTGCGGTTGTCCGGGGAGTTGAGGCTGCGAAAGGTAGATCGGCAGTACTGGGGAGGGAAAGTCCACGCGCCACCGCGCAACAGCCGATT
>JBBSLR010000324.1:0-4376 GCA_038255045.1 Phormidesmidales cyanobacterium | reverse complement strand
TTCACCATCAGGGCCAGGTCGCCGACGCTAAACATTTCGGTGAACTGGTTGAACACGCGGAAGATGCCGGGCTCGCCGGGGTTGGTGATCGCAATTTCCACACAGCGCACGGTGTCGCGAATGTCTAAGAAAGCACGGGTCTGGCTGCCCTTGCCGTAGACGGTGAGGGGGTGCCCCACCGCCGCCTGCACACAGAAGCGGTTGAGGGCGGTGCCAAACACGCCGTCGTAGTCGAGGCGGTTGATCAGCAGCTCATCCATGCCGGTTTCTTCGGTGAGCACGCCGTAGACCACGCCCTGGTTGAGGTCGGTGGCCCGCAGGCCCCACACCTTACAGGCAAAGTGAATGTTGTGGGAGTCATGCACCTTGCTCAGGTGGTAGAAAGAGCCGGGCTGCTTGGGGTAGGGGAGGGTGTCTTTACGACCATTGTGCTCAATGGTGATGTAGCCCTCTTCGATGTCGATGTTGGGGGTGCCGTACTCACCCATGGTGCCCAGCTTGACCAGTTGGCAGTCGGGAAAGTGGTCGCGCAGTACGTAGAGCAGGTTGAGGTTGCCCAGCACGTTGTTGGCCTGGGTCAGCACCGCGTGCTCGCGGTCGATCATCGAGAAGGGGGCCGAGCGCTGCTCGCCGAAGTGCACCACGGCACCCGGCTCAAACGACTGCATGGTCTGCTCTAAAAAGGAGTAGTCGTTGATGTCGCCCACGTAGAGGTCGATGTGCTTGCCGGTGAGGTCTTTCCACCGCTGCAGGCGGGCTTGAATGGGGGCAATGGGGGTCAGGGTCTCGACCTGAAGCTGAGCATCCCAGTGACGCCGCACCAAGCTATCAAGAATCCCGACTTCGTAGCCGCGATTGGAGAGGTGTAGGGCAGTTGCCCACCCGCAATAGCCGTCGCCGCCAATGACAAGGACTTTCATAGCAATGCTTCATTCGTTTTGCCGATACCAAGACAATCTACCAGGTTTAGCGAACCAGTAAACCACCGAATAAAAGATTGGGAGATCGGCAAGATTTTCTGCTGACAACAAATTGAGCATCCCTGGGTAAAGCCCTATTAAAGCCACTCCTGCGGGCTTGGAATGACTTGGTTTATGCCCCTACCTGGCCCCCGTCACCTCGCCCACAACTTGAAATTAATAAGCTAAGCTAATTATTAGCTCAGCTAACTATCATGTCGCAGGATCATGCCGCAAGATCACGTCGCAAGGTCATTCTCTCCATTGATTACCCGAGCCCTTAGCCCTAGCCAGTGCGCGACCGACCTTATGACCGTGGTGCCTGCGGTGACAAGGTTTCTGCGGGCGGGCATTCGCAGCCACGGCAAGCCCCACCTGTCGCTGTCGCAGCTGCGGGTGCTGTATTTTTTGCGGCGGCGATCGCAGTCCTCCCTATCCGAAGTGGCTGACTATTTAGATGTCACCCGGCCCACCATGTCGGCCATGGTCGAGCGCCTGGTGCAGCGGGGGCTAATTGATCGCATCAGTGATCCTAAAGAACGACGGCGCATCATTCTCACCCTGACTGCCGAAGGCACAGCGGAGATGGAGCGGGTTTACGACGCGACCTTGGCGACCGTAGCCGATCGCCTGGCAGGATTGCCTGAGGCACAGCTTCAGCAGGTGCAGGCGGGGCTGGCGATCTTGGGCGGTCTGTTCGATGAGGGGCTGAGTGTAGTGCAGGAAGATGCGAGGGAGTAAGGCTTATGGCGATGATTGACATTCAAGCACTCACCAAACGCTTTGGCACCAAAACAGCGCCAAAAGCAGCAGTAGACGGCTTCTCCCTGGCAGTAGAACCAGGGGAAATCTTTGGCCTGCTGGGGCCAAATGGGGCGGGCAAAAGCACGCTGATTAAGATGCTCACCACCCTGCTGCCCGCCAGCGGCGGACGGGCCACCATTGCCGGGTTTGACCTGGGCCGGCAGCGAATGGACGTGCAGCGCCGGATTGGCTACGTGCCCCAGGCGCTCTCGGTGGATGGCACCCTGACCGGCTACGAAAACCTGCTGATTCTTGCCAAGCTCTACGGGGTGCCCCGGCGGCAGCGGCTGGAGCGCATCCAGGCCGCACTGACCTACGTGGGGCTAGACTCGGTGGCCCGTCGCATGGTGAATACCTACTCCGGCGGCATGATTCGGCGGCTGGAAATGGCCCAGGCCACCCTGCACCGCCCGCCGGTTTTGTTTCTCGACGAGCCCACGGTGGGGCTAGACCCGGTGGCCCGCAAAACTATGTGGGAGCTGATTTTGCAGCTGCGGCGCGACTACGGCACCACGGTGTTTCTCACCACCCACTTTATGGAAGAGGCGGATGTGCTGTGCGATCGCATCGCCATGCTCTACCAGGGCCAGCAGGTGGCGATCGGTACCCCCGCTGCGCTCAAGGCCACCGTGCCTCACTCTGAGACCACCCTTAGGACCACCCTTGGGATCACCCCCGAAGCCACGATGGATGACGTGTTCATTCACTACACCCGCGACTCGCTCAGTACCGATACCGAAGGAAGCTACCGTGACACGTCAACTACACGACGCACCGCCCAGCGGCTGGGCTAAGCGGGGCCGCATTACCGCCCCCGTCGAAGATTTCATCGCCAAGGCTCTGGTCGCCACCGAGCTAGAAGTGCGCAAACTGCGCCACGACCCGATTCAGCTGTTTACCCGGGCGGTGCAGCCGGTGCTGTGGCTGACGATTTTTGGTCAGGTGTTTACCCAGGTGCGCGGCATCCCTACCGGCGGCCTCAGCTACATAGACTTTATGACGCCGGGCATTTTGGCCCAGAGCGTTTTGTTTATGTCGATCTTCACCGGCCTGGTGGTGATCTGGGAAAAAGACCTGGGCATTTTGCACAAGCTGATGGTCAGCCCCGCACCCAAGGCAGCGCTGGTGCTGGGCAAGGCGATCGGGGCCGGAATCCGGTGCCTGTCGCAGCTGGTGATCATCTATATTGTGGCCGCTCTGATGGGGGTGGGGATTAATTGGAATCCCGCAGCAATTCTCGGCGTGGCCACGGTGGTGATGCTGGGGGCGGCGCTGTTTTCGACGTTTTCGCTAATCGTCGCCTGCTGGGCGCAGACCCACGAGCGGTTAATGGGGGTGGGGCAGCTGATGATGATGCCGCTGTTTTTTGCCAGCAACGCGATTTACCCGATTGAAATCATGCCCGCCTGGTTGCAGGTGGTGTCGCGGCTCAACCCGCTGACCTACATGGTGGATGCGTTGCGCCAGCTGATGCTGGTGGAACCGGCGGGCAGCTACAGCCTGGGGCTGAGCCTCTCGATTTTGGTGGGCGTGGCGGCGGTATTTATTGCCTTTTGCGGGCGGCTGTATCCTCGTCTGGTGCGCTAGTGTAGACCCAAATCATTCCGTGAATACAGGTTGCTTATGGCATTTAAAACAGTAGTGTTTTACGGCTCTTATCGGCGTGATCGCAACGGCATTCGGGCGGCCAGGTTTTTGCTCGATCAGCTGGGCCAACGCGGCCACACTACCGTGTTTGCCGATGCCATGGAGTATGACTTTGGCCTGCTCGATCGCATGTATAAAGAGTACGAACCCGGCCAGGCCCCGGCCAAAATGGAGGAGCTAGCCGAGCACATTCGCACCGCCGACGGCTTTGTGGTGGTGACGGGCGAATACAACCACTCTGTTCAGCCGGGGCTGAGCAATCTGATGGATCACTTTTTGGAAGAGTATTACTTTCGCCCGGCGGGGATTGTGTCGTACTCGGTGGGGGGCTTTGGCGGGGTGAGGGCGGCCGTGCACCTGCGGGTGATGCTGGGGGAGATGGGTATGCCCACTATTTCTTCGATGTTTGCGATCTCAAAAATTACCGCAGCCCTCGATGCTGACGGACAGCCCCAGGATGAGTCGCTGATCAAACGCCTGGGCTCCTTTTTAGATGAGCTGGAGTGGTACGAAGCAGCCCTAAAGCGGCAGCGCGACGAAAAGGGCAAGCCCTTCTAAACCGTCCGTCAACTAGAAGCGAATCAGCTCAATTTGAATGCCGTAGCCCTGGGGGGTGTTTCGATCAGCTCCTGCTTTAAGAGCACAGCCTGCGCCTGCTCTGAGGTCTCAAAAAAGCGCAGGGCACAGCAAACAGCCAGAGACGTTGTTTTCGCTCCAGTGGCTGCGGGCTGACTATCTGCCGTTCGTCGGGAGGCAGACGAGCCAGGGAGCGGGGGGAGTTGGCCTAGCGGATTAATTTCTGCCCAGCCGGTGCAAACGGTAGATATGGCTTTCGCCCCGAACCTTTCCAAAGAGGGAGGGTACCCCCGAATTATTACGGAATCATGAAGATTGTGAGTCAATGACACCCTATCAAACTTCTAGTTAGGAAATACATCTAATGACTGATATGACAACCCTAGCAAC
>JBBSLR010000323.1:0-4379 GCA_038255045.1 Phormidesmidales cyanobacterium | reverse complement strand
TTTGAGCATTTCGCTGAGCAACTCGGCGTTGCCCAAAATCACGGTCAGCAGATTGTTAAAGTCGTGGGCAATGCCGCCGGTAAGCTGGCCCACCGACTCTAGCCGCTGGGACTGATGCAGCTGATCTTCGAGGGCTAGGCGATCGCTCACGTCTTGAAAATACACGGCCAGGCCCTCGCTGGAGGGGTAGGCCCGCACCTCCAACCAGCTGTTTAAGGGCGGATAAAATTCTCGAAATTCGACCGATCGCCCCTCGTTGACGGCCTGTCTATACTGCTGCTCAAAAACGGTGCCCACCGCCTCTGGAAACTCATCCCACACACAGTTACCCAGCAGATCGGCCCGCTGGCGCTGCAAAAGCCGCTCGGCCTGGTGGTTGAGAAAGGTGAAGCGCCACTCGTGATCGAGGGTGAAAAAGGCGTCGGTGATGCTCTCTAGGGTGGTGTTAAAGCGATCGGCAGTTTGGCGGGCTTCATGGGCAAGCTGCTTTTGCTCGTGAATTTCGAACGCGGTGCCGTACCACTTGATAATGGTGCCAGTGTCGTCGCGAATGGGAATGGCCTGCACCAGGTGCCAGCGGTAGTCGCCGTCGTAGCGCCGCAGCCGAAATTCAAACCGATAGGAGCTGCCAGCCTGCACCGTAGCAGTCCACATCGCCAGGCAGGGGTCGAGATCGTCGGGGTGTAGCAGGGTCATCCAGATCTGGCTGGGGGGCATGTCGGGGTCATAGATGCCGGTGTAGACCCGCAAGGCCTGGCTGGTATAGTCAACAACGCCGTCAGGGTCGGCGGTCCACACGATCAGGGGCATGGCGTCGGCCAGCTGGCGAAACCGCTGCTCACTGCGCTCTAAGTATGCTTCGGTCTGCTTTTGGGCCGTGATGTCTTGGAAGGCTCCCTGCACCGCCACAATTTTTCTCTGGTCGTTGCGCACGGGCTGACCAATGGTGCGCACCCACACTCGGCGCTGGCGGGCGGTGATAATTTGCAGCTCTTCGTCAAAGGGCTGGCCGGTGTTCGCACAGGCGGTAAAGACGGTGGCAATGCGATCACGGTATTCGGGCGCATAGAACTCAATGCCCTGGGCCACGGTAGAGGAAAACCCCGGCTCGACCTCGTGGATGCGGCACACCTCCTCAGACCAGATACAGATGCCCTCGGGCAGCTGCACCAGCCAGCCCCCCAGATGGCCAATTTCGCTGGCAATTTGCAGCAGGGTCTGCTGCGACCTGAGGGTCTCGTAGGTGTCGCTAAGCGCCCGCTGGGAGTCGTTTACCTGCTTGATGTACCGCAAAATGACCAGGGTAAGGCCGCCGGTGATGGCGATCGACAGGGCTGCTATCAGCCGAGCGGCAATCAGGTAGACGATGGCAAAATCGGCGGGAGCTGGCGGCGACACAAAAAAGCCCGCCACCGTCAGGCCCAGACTGGCAACGGCAGCCATCACCACCCAGCGATCGCTGCGAGAAAAGCCCGCTGCCGCTACAAACAGCGGGTACAGGCTGGCGTGGCCCAACCCCAGGGGCGTCATGGTATCGGTAGCAAACACCACCGCCAGCCCGGCGAGGACGAACCCTTTGGCCAGGCGAGGTGAGGGAATGGGAACTGGGGAGGTCATAACGGTATAGGAGTGAGTAACTAACCCTCTCCCCTATCATCGCAAGCCAGAGCGTCTGTGAACGATAGTCGTGAGAACCTTAAAACTAGGCATCTGCAGAACGGTGATGATTTGCCGGTCTTCGGCTACGACCACCAGGGAGTCAACTCCCTGGCTGATCGCTCAAGTCTGCTAAAGCAGACTGGGGTAGTCGGCCCCCAATCCTCTTCAGAGGATTTCTGCTTGGAGCCTAGGACTGAAGGTCCCAGGCTCCAAGCAGAAATCTGGCGATCCCGACCTGCGGTCTGGGCCACCTTAACAGGGGTAGGGTCAGGTTTCAGGCTTGCCCCCCCAGTCGGTAGCGCCTCAGTCGGTAGCGCCTCAGTCGGTAGCGCCCCAGTCGGTAGCGCCCCAGTCGGTAGCGATTGAAACAGTGAACCGATGGCTTTTCTGACCAGGATGAATCGGCATGTTTTGAGGTCGAGTCTATGGCGGTGATTACTTCTCTGCGGGTCAACGGCGATCGCCTACAGCAGCGCCTCAATGCCCTCGCTGCCATCGGTCGCTTGCCCGAGGGTGGGGTGCGGCGCATCGCCTATAGCGATGACGACTTGGCCGCCCGACAGTGGGTCAATACCGCCATGGTAGAGGCCGGTATGACCGTCACCCGCGATGCGGCGGGCAATATTATCGGTCGGTACGCGGGCAAAAAATCACTACCGGCCCTGACCACCGGCTCCCACATTGACACGGTACCTGCCGGGGGTTGTTACGACGGTGCCCTCGGGGTGCTGGCGGGCATTGAAGTGGTCGCCACCCTGCACCAGGCGGGGCAGCGACTCAACCACCCCATCGAGGTGATCGTCTTTACCGACGAAGAAGGGGAAATGATCGGCAGTAAAGCCATGGCGGGCACCGTTAATGTAGATCACCCTGAGCCCTTTCGGCGGCTAGACAGCACCTCTATTCAAACCTGTCTTCAGCGGATCGGCGGCGACTGGGAAACCCTTCCCACCGCCCAACGCACCGCCCAAGACATAGCCGCCTACCTAGAACTCCACGTCGAACAGGGCGGCGTGCTGGAATCGGTACAGCGCCAAATCGGGGTCGTGCAGGGTATTGTCAGCCTGCACCGTTACCCAAATGGGCATGATTTTTGTGCCCAGCCGGGCCGGGGTCAGCCACGCCGAAGACGAATACACCTCACCTGAGCAATGCAGTCAGGGAGCTGATGTGTTGCTCAACACGCTGCTGCGATTGGATGGTCTGCTTTAGGTCTAATCGATGAAACGGCAGTGATCTATAAAACACTCTGTAAAGATATTTAAGCAATGCTCTGCATTTGCCGCCCTGAGTAATTCGGCTTAGTTACACTGCGATGAAAACTGCATCACCCTAAAATCTGCGTGACCCTGCAAGGCCTGTCTTTCAGAAACCAGTACCGCAGCAATCGCCAGAATTTGCTGAAGGATTTTTATGTACCTTGCCTGAAGCGGTCAGCGACCTACGACAGAGCGGTGGGCTTTTTCTCTAGTAGCTCGCTGTCTTTGGCAGCCCAGGGGCTGACTGAGTTTGTCCATGGCGGTGGTCGAATGCGGTTAGTCGCTTCCCCCCACCTATCGCCAGAGGATATTGAAGCAATTCAGCTGGGGCTGCGCCAGAGAGAAGATGTTATTACCGCAGCCATAACGAGGGAGCTAAACCAAGATTTTGAGGGTGTTGTGGGTAACCGCATCGCTTGTCTGTCTTGGCTTTTGGCCCATGGTTTGCTTGAGATCAAAATTGCCGTAGTGAAGGATCTCCAAAACTACGGCATCTATCACGAAAAGCTGGGGATTTTTACTGACGCTGCGGGCAATCAGGTTGTTTTCGCTGGTTCAGCCAACGAGAGTGCCCGGGCCTACCGATGCAACTTTGAATGTATTGATGTCTTTCGGTCTTGGCAGCCCGGAGACGACGATCGCATTGCCGAGAAGCTAGAGAATTTTGAAGAGCTGTGGCAAAACTGCACCCCAGAGCTGGATGTGCTGGAGTTTCCTGAAGCCGCCCGGCGTAAACTGCTGGAACGGTGTCCCAGGCATCCCCCTGACGTTGATCAGGAAGTTGAGGACTCTCTGCAAGTGGCGACCGCGACCGAGCAATATCACATCGCGCCCGGCGTGCCGATCGCCCCCCAGGCGCTAGTGCTGAGAGACTACCAACACCAGGCGATCTCAAACTGGTTTGCCAATCAGGGGCGGGGCACGCTGAAGATGGCTACAGGCAGCGGTAAGACCATTACCGCCCTGGCGATCGCAGCGGAACTCTACCGCAAGTGTGCGGCCCCAAACAAACCTTTGAAAGTCTTGCTGATTGTCTGCCCCTATCGTCATCTGGTCACCCAGTGGGCCGAAGAAAGCCGCAAATTTAACCTCGACCCCGTGCTGGCCTTTGATTGGGCACAGACTTGGCAGAGGGATCTCCAGGCTCAGCTGCTAGCGGTGCTGGGCGAACGGCAACCCTTCGTCACCATCATCACCACCAACGCGACCCTGCGGCAGGACTCTTTACAATCTCAGCTGTCGTTTCTGCCCCAGTGGGCGATGATCATTGGCGATGAAGCCCACAACCTGGGGGCCGAAAACTTGGCGAGTTGCCTACCGGAAGCGATCAAGCTGCGGCTGGCCCTGTCGGCCACCCCAGAGCGCCACTTTGATGAGGCTGGTACAGAGCGCATCTTCGACTATTTTGGGCCAGTGCTAGAGCCAGAATTTACCCTGCGAGACGCAATTCAGACGGGGGCG
>JBBSLR010000322.1:0-4391 GCA_038255045.1 Phormidesmidales cyanobacterium | reverse complement strand
TGAAGTGGGAATATTGCCGGCGATCGCCAATAGTTTGTAGCACTCCGGGGCGCACCATCGGTAAACCAGGGTTCGATTGGCTTGCAGCAGGTCTTGAATGGCCTGAACCGTGTTGGTCAAGGTGTCTTGTAGGTTAATTGACGCATGAATACCCTGCACAATCTGCCGGAAAATGGTTTCCCACTGGGCCTGGCGCTGGGCCTGTTTGCGCAGCTGGCTGAGCTCTAAATGGGTGCGCACTCGGGCCAGTAGTTCGGTGGCATTAAAGGGTTTGGTGATGTAGTCTACCGCCCCACAATCAAAGGCCTGCCCCAAATGCCCAACCTCATGGCTGGCCGTCAAAAAAATGATTGGCATGTTGACCGTTTCTGGATTTTGTTTCAGACGATCACACACGTCGATGCCGCTCATTTCTGGCATCATTAGATCCAGCAAAATTAGATCGGGCTTCACATCGGCCAGGCGTTCTAAAACCTGCTGGCCTCGAGTTGCAAAGGTCGTTTGATAGCCTGCCGCCGCCAGCACCCCATGCAAAATCTTGAGATTTGTGGGTACATCATCGACCGCCATAATCAGATATTTGGCAGGCTCAAAGGCAAGGGGTTCAGGCATCGGCAGGGTCATCAGGTAGTGACAATTGAGTCGTGATCTGGTGAGTCAGGGTTTCGAGCAGGGGCGCAAACCCATTCACGGTGTAGGGTAAACGTTCCCAATCAAATTCATCCAGCTGCCTTGCCAGGGTGTTCACGTAGTCAGACAGCTGTTGATCGGGGTAATCGACGACCACAGCCCGCAGGCGGGCCAGAAAGATTTCAAGCGATCGCGTTTCCAGGGTTTGCCGCAGGGTTTGCCAGGGGTCAGCGGCGATCGCCTGGAGCTGGGTGAGCAACGCCAAAAGCTGCTCTGGAGTCATGGTTGCCGGGGCCGCCGCCCTGGGGTCGGCCGCTGCCTCGGCGCTAGAGCAACTCTCTAACGAGTGGGGCACCCCAGCGCCAACCACGCGCTGCATCAACGTTAAGATCTGCTGGCGCTTGACGGGCTTGTGCAGCAGCCCGTCATACAGGTCGTTGGCGAGCATGGTTTCGCCCTCATAGCTGAAAGAAGCCGTGATCAAAATAATTGGAATAGATCGAGTTAACTCATGCTGCTTCAGGGCCAGGGCCGCCGCCTGACCATCCATCAGGGGCATCCGCAGATCGAGCAAAATCAGGTCGGGCAGGTGCGTCTGCGCCATCTGCACCCCCTCCAGCCCGTTCTCGGCAAACAACAGGCGATGGTGAGTATTGCGAAAGTAGCCCGCGATCAAATCTTGGTTTGATCGGGCATCGTCTACCACCAAAATTTTGAGCGGTGCCCACTGGTTTAAATTGGTTTCTGCCTCGGTTGCCGTCGGCTGTGGGCTACCCTCGGGGGCGATCGCCACCCGATTAAACTCACAGATAAAGGTACTCCCCCGCCCCACCTGACTCTCGACGGCAATGGTGCCGCCCATGAGCTGGGTGAGCCGATAGGTGATCGCCAGCCCCAGGCCGGTGCCGCCAAACTTGCGATCGCTCTGGCCGTAGCTCTGGGTAAAAGCATTAAAAATTCGCTGCTGATCGGCGACGGCAATGCCAATGCCCGTATCGGCCACAGAAATCTTTAGGCTGACCGAGGGTTCGCCCTGCACCGCTGGCAGCCCCGTACAGGCCACCTCGATATCGATATGGCCCTGCTCGGTAAATTTCAGCGCATTGCCCACCAAATTAAACAAAATTTGCCGCAGCCGCACCTCGTCAAGCCACAGCACTTTGGGCAACCCCGTGCCCAAAATCATCCGCAGCCGAATGCCTTTCTGCGCCGCCTTTTGCTGAAAAATGTGCTGAATATCTTGGATCAACAGGGTAATATCCGTTGGCTCCAGCTTGATATCCATCTGACCCGCCTCGATCTTAGACAGGTCAAGAATGTCGTTGATCAGCGACATCAGGGTCTTGCCGCTGGAGGAAATCGCCTCTAGATAGTCCAGTGCCACCGGGTTTTGAATGATGGTTTGCAGCAGATCGGTAAACCCCAGCACGGCATTCATCGGCGTGCGAATCTCATGGCTCATGTTGGCCAAAAACTCGCTTTTGGCGCGGTTGGCTACATCGGCGTGGGCCGCCGCTTTTTCGAGGGCCACATTCGAAAAGTTGAGCACCGCCAGCATCAGTGTGTTGCGCAAATCTGCTGCGGCTTCGAGCTGCTGAGGCAGCCAAGCTAGCGACTTGCCGCTGACCAATTCCTTCCATAGGTTAAAGGAGTTCCGGGGGCAGAGCTTTGCCTTGCCTGCCTCGTCTACGGTTACGCTGGCACTGAGCTCACCGGCCCAGTCCACGGTTTGGAGCTGTTCTGGACGAAACAGCAAGATGTGGTATGAAATAGGCCGAGGCTGCTGTAAAAAAATAGAAATACCCAGCACCCCGGCCGGGTTTACGGACCAATCACGGCTGGGAGGGTAGACCTCAGCTAGGCATTGGGTGGAAAAAATCTGATCGGGTTCCTGGTGAAACAACCAGTCAACAAAGGTTTTGATATCGGCCTCGGCGGGGGTGCGCCCCACTAGGGCATAGTCTTGATCTAAAACCAGCGCTGCTCCCTCGGCCTCAAACATATCCAGCAGCACCTGGGCATTTGCCGTCAGGGTCTTGAGCACAGCATCTTCGGTTTCGTTGATGGCGATGCCAAGCTGGCTCAGCAGGGCTTTATTTTGATCTTGGTAATAGCTGCGATCGCGCTCTTGGTGGCGCGTAATCTCCAGGCTAGCTACCTTAGCCAGCATCGTGAAGGCCATCCGGGTCATGGTAGACAGCGGTTTGGGCTGGTAGTGATGACAGGCAATCAGCCCCCACAAACCCTGCTCATCGGTGAGCGAGAGGGACATTGAGCCGCCTACGCCCATCCGTTGCAGATAGTCAATGTGGGGCGGCGAGACCCCTCGCAAGCCGACTGAGCCTAAGTCTAGGGGGGCATTGGCTAAAGGGTTGGTAGCGGGCAATAGGGGAACCGGGACATAGTTGAGATCGGGAATAAACCGAAGAGAATTTTTGTAAAAAAGCTCCCGTGCCTCGCGGGGAATGTCGGTTGCCGGGTAGTGAAGCCCCAGGTAGCTCTCGCGATCGCTGGTGTTGGCTTCGGCCACTACGACCCCGCTTAGATTGGGCTTAAAACGATAGACCATCACCCGATCAAACTCCGTGAGGCGCTGGGTTTCGCGGGCAAAGATGTCGACTAGCGATCGCAGATCCGAAGCGGTGCTAAAGGCCGCGATCACCGTTTGAATCTGGCCCAGCAGGTCGTCTACACCGGCTTCATCCATGGCCTGGAGTTCTAGCTCCAGAAGCAACCTGTCTGGCTGCCGATGCACGCCGACCGTAAAGCGCTGCGCCGTAGCGGGGTGGGTCAGCACCCGATAAGCCGAGGTCTGGGGCTGATCGAGGCAATGCCTCAGCCACTCAACATCAGATTCGGCAAAGACAACCGTTAAGGGGTGCCCAATTAGCTCGGTCAGGGGCTGCTGCAAGAACTCCTCAGCGTTGGCGCTGAGCTGCAAAATCTCCAAATCCGGGTATCGCAGGGAAAGCAAAATACCGTGGGGCTGGATGCTGTCAATAAAGCGAATGGGGTAGACGTCGCGGGGCTCTAGGGCCAGCAGGTCGGCATTGTTGAGCGATCGCAGAGGTGTTTGGTCAAGAGTATCAGCCATGCCAATCTAGCCCAGGGAGTGCTGACAGCCAAAAGCCGTTAGCGTTTACATCAAGTCCAGCTGAGAGCTGCTAATGCCCTACCAACAGATACTCGTTATACCGTTCATAATGCCCGTAACCAAGCTCCTAGGCGCTCAATTACCCCACCCAAAATAATTCGAATTGTTCTATCGCAGCGTTGACGATTTCGGCTGTGCTGCACCCAAGGTGCTTCTGGCCCGTCCTGCCATGGTTGATTTAGAACCATGAATAGTCGAGGCCCAAGCCGGCAGCGTTAAACCTCAGGGCTGTTAAACCTCAGGGCTATAGCGCTGTTGCCTCCAGAGACTGTCGTCCCTGGGCAATGATCTCGTCGTAAACAGCTTCCAGAGCCGGGTTGCAGCCCCGGCACCCGGCCACCACCCGATCGGCCCAGTCTAAATATTCGCGCTTTCGCTCTAGGGACCAGCCATCGGGGGGCGAAGTGGTAATATTTTGCACATTGGCCGCTTTGTCGGCAATTTTGAGCTGTTTGGCCTGGGGCGACAGGTGGGGGGCGTGCTCAATTTGCAGGCGCTTGCGATCGCCCTTTGGCAGACTCTTATCGTCGGTCACCTCTGCCACCACCCGCCGCACCGCCGGGCCAAAGTGGCGCTCTAGCTCCTCCGGCGTAGTTTCAGTATCCTC
>JBBSLR010000321.1:0-4395 GCA_038255045.1 Phormidesmidales cyanobacterium | reverse complement strand
TGACGCTGCACTAGGTTTAAACATGGGATAGCTCCTGCCTGGATAGTTAGGGGTAGACAAGCTTGGCGCAGGCATTCCAGCGATCGCCACTTGAATGGCACCGCTATGGCACAGTTGTATAACGCTCTCGCAGGTCATCCTCGGCAGCGATTGTGAGTGGGGGATGCGACGCCTGGTTCCCGGCTGGACGCGGGTGATTTGCAGCAGATGCCTCTCGCTAGAGTGGTCATTCATTATTGAAATTTATCAATCATAAACAAAAATCAAATTGAATTTAATCAACCTACCCCTTCCCTTTGGCATGGGTATTGGCTAAACTCTATTTTATGGATAAATAGACTCAGCTCTATTGATAAATAGTTTCAATTGATTTATGTCAATGAGTTGGCCATCGCCTGGAGGGGTGTCAGGGTTTTCCCGCTGCCCGCCGGCCCAGCTTTCGCGGTCCTTCTGCCCGAGGATATTTCGTTATGACCCCAATTCTTGCCCAGACGAGCTGGCTGATTCCGCTCTACCCATTGCTGGGGGCGCTGCTGACCATTCCCTGGTCGCCAGCCTTTGTCACCCGCACGGGGCCACGCCCGGCGGGCTATATCAATATCGTGATGACGACGCTGGCGCTGCTCCACAGCCTGCTCGCCTTTTTGGCCTTTTGGGGTAAGTCATCGCCGCAGTTTTTCTTTGCCCCCTGGCTCCATGTGGCGGGGCTAGAACTCACCATTCCCCTAGAGGCATCGGCCATTACCCTGGGGGCCTGCGTACTGATTACGACGCTGAATCTGCTGGCCCAGGTCTACGCCGTGGGCTATTTGGAGATGGACTGGGGCTGGGGCCGCTTCTTCGCCATGATGGCATTGTTTGAGGCGGGCTTGTGCGCCCTGGTGCTGTGCAACTCGCTGCTGTTTTCCTACATGCTGCTGGAGATTTTGACCCTGGGCACCTATCTATTGGTGGGCTTTTGGTACAACCAGTCGCTGGTGGTGAGCGGGGCGCGAGATGCCTTTTTGACCAAGCGGGTGGGCGACCTGGTGCTGCTGATGGCGGTGCTGGCGATCTATCCCCTCACCCACACCTGGGATTTTCGAGAGCTGGCGGCCTGGGCGCAGACCGCCAATGTCGAGCCGGGACTGATGACGCTGATCGGCATTGGGCTAGTTGCGGGGCCAATGAGCAAATGCGCTCAGTTCCCCCTGCACCTGTGGCTGGATGAAGCGATGGAAGGGCCGCTGCCCAGCACCATTTTGCGCAATGCGGTGGTGGTGACCACGGGGATATGGGTGCTGGTGAAGCTGGAGCCGGTGGTGGCGCTGTCGTCTAGGGCCTCTGCGTTTGCGATCGCCGTCGGCACCGTCACCGCCATTGGCGCTGCCCTGATCGCCGCCGCTCAAATCGACATCAAGCGGGTGCTCTCTTACCTAAGCAGCGCCTACATGGGGCTGATGTTCATCGCCGTGGGTGCCCACCAGCCCGGTGCGGCGCTGCTGCTGGCCCTAGTCTATGCCCTGGGCATGGCCACGTTAGTCATGGGCGCAGGGTCGATCATCATCAATATCACCACGCAGGATTTGACTCAGATGGGTGGTCTGGGGAGTCGTCGCCCGATCACAGCGATGGCGATCATGGCCGGGGCCGCTGGTCTGGTGGCTTTACCTCCCCTGGGTGGCTTTTGGGCGATGCTCTCGCTGGTGTCTGGCCTGTGGGATGCTCAGCGGGGGCTGCTGGTGGCGATCGTGCTGCTGGTGAACTGGCTGACGGCCTTTAGCCTGGCGCGCATGATTGGGCTGATCTTTGCGGGCCAGACTCAGCAGATGACCACCCGATCGCCCGAACCGATCTGGCTGATGGTGCTGCCGATGGCGATCGCCGCTGGGTTTACCCTGCACCTGCCCCTGGTGATGGCCCAATTCAACCTGCTGCCCGCCTGGGCCGAGGTCAGCCAAGACATGGCCCTGCTGCTCACTTGGTCAAGCCTTCTCGGCGCGGCGGTGGGCACCCTGCTCTACGTCAACCGGATGGTTGAAAATCCGGCGGGGCTGATCAAGAAGCCGGTGCAAAACCTGCTGGCCTACGACTTCTACACGCCTAAGCTCTACCGCAATACCTTTGTCCTCGGCGTCGATGTGCTCTCGCGAATGACCGACTGGCTGGATCGCTACGTGGTCGATGGCCTGGTGAATGCGGTGGGTTTAGCGTCGCTGTTTAGCGGCGAAACCCTCAAGTACGGCAACACGGGTCAGCTCCAGTTCTACGTGCTCACCATTGCCCTGGGCATTGCGGGGTTGGGAGTGCTGATGAATTGGTCGGCGCTGACGGCGCTGTTTTAGAAAGTTTTGAGTTTTGAATTCTCAATTGAGAATTCAAAACTCAAAACTCAAATCTTAAAATTCAAAACTCAAAATTCTCCTGCACTCCCATGCTCACCCCTCTCTTACTCATTCCTCTAATTGGTGCGATCGCCCTCTCCTGCTGGCCCGGTCTTTCAGCCAGCCAGGCCCGCAGCGGTGCCCTAGTCGCCTCGGGTGCCGCCCTGCTGTGGACGATCGCCCTATTTACCCAGTTCGACCTCGCCTTTGGCGGCTTTCAGTTCCACGAGTTTTTGCCCTGGCTGCCCGGCCTGGGCCTCAACTACGAGCTCAGCCTCGACGGTCTCTCGCTGATGATGGTGGCGCTCAACAGCCTGATCACCTGGATCGCGATCTGGAGCAGTGACCCAGAGATTGAGCGGCCTCGGCTGTTCTACAGCCTGCTGCTGCTGGTGAGTGCCGGGGTGGCCGGGGCCTTTGTGGCCCAAAACCTGATGCTCTTCTTTTTGCTCTACGAGATGGAGCTGGTGCCCCTGTACTTGCTAATCGCCATCTGGGGCGGCGAGAAAAAAGCCTACGCCGCCACCAAGTTTTTGCTCTACACCGCGCTGTCGGGGGCGCTGATGCTGGCGGGCTTTCTCGGTACGGTCTGGCTCAGCGGTGCAGAAGATTTCACCTACCACGCGGTGATGGGCCACGATTTGCCGATGGTGTGGCAGGGAATTTTGCTGGGTCTGCTGGTGGTGGCCTTTGGCATCAAAATTCCCTTGGTGCCGTTTCACACCTGGCTGCCCGATACCGACGTGGCGGCCAACACCCCGGTGGCGATGATGCTGGGCGGGGTGCTGGCCAAGCTGGGCACCTACGGCCTGCTGCGGTTTGGCCTGGGGCTGTTCCCCGATGCCTGGGCGCAGTTTTCGCCCTACCTGGCGGGCTGGGCAGCGGTGAGTGTGCTCTACGGGGCGGTGACGGCGATCGCCCAAAAAGACATCAAGCGCATGGTGGCCTACAGCTCCATTGGCCACATGGGCTACGTGCTGCTGGGGGCGGCGGCGATGACCGACCTGGCCCTGACCGGGGCCGTCAGCCAAATGGTCTCCCACGGCCTGATTTTGGCGATTTTGTTTCATCTGGTGGGGGTGATCGAAGCCAAGGTCGGCACCCGCGAGCTAGATGTGCTGAACGGGCTGATGAACCCGGTGCGGGGTCTGCCCATGGTCAGCGCCCTGCTGGTGCTCGGCGGCATGGCCAGCGCGGGCATCCCCGGCCTGGTGGGGTTTGTGACCGAGTTTCTGGTGCTCCAGGGCAGCTATGCGGTCTACCCGGTGCAAACCCTGCTGGGGGTGATCGGCACCGGCCTGACGGCGGTGTACTTCGTGATTTTGCTCAACCGCACCTGCTTTGGGCGGCTGGACAATGCGATCGCCTATTTCCCTAAGGTCACCTTCTCAGAGAAACTGCCCGCCTATATTCTCGCCGGGCTGATTCTGTTTCTCGGCATTCAGCCCAACTGGCTGGTGCAGTGGAGCGAATCCACCGCCAGCGCCATGGTCGCCGCGATTCCGGTCGTGACCAACGAAATGGTAGCCGACGAGGCGATTCAGGGAATCACCGATGACGTTCAACCCGATGACGCGATCGCCTTCCCCGTCGCCACCCTCCCCACCCTGCCATGACCAATCATCTCGTAGGGTGCATCCGCGAAGCGATGCACCACCCGTGGGCCATTAACTCACCGGCCAAATTCTCGCAATGGTGCCTTACGGCAATGCCAGATCAGCTGACAACAGCCCAGCAGACCTAGGCCGCCCCCTACCCGCTCACCGTACGGGCGCACAGCAGTGCGCCCCAACCCGATCGCTCACCCACCTACTCACCCACTCCCATGCCCACCCTCACCGAAACACCCCAAACCCTGATCCCCCCCTCCACCCACCCCCACGCCGACATCATTCATCGGCTGGAGGCAGGCGGCTCCATGCTGCCCGATACGCCCGAAAACCTAATGCAGATCATCGGCATCTACAAGGCCTACGCCGTGCCGATGGATTTCTACTGGCGCGACCTGCTCTACATTGCTGAGCGAGTTTTT
>JBBSLR010000320.1:0-4413 GCA_038255045.1 Phormidesmidales cyanobacterium | reverse complement strand
GGCGGCGCGTCGGCCCACAGTAGCTGGGCGTGAATACCCAGGTGGTCTGGGCCAGATTGGGCCGCTCGGGCCATGGTAAAAGTAGGCCGCATCGGCACCGCGACGAAAGCCCCCTGGATTTGGTCAAGACAATTCATCAAGACCAGCAGCGGCGTAATGGCCGACAGTGCCGTCAAAATCACTCGATGGTTAACACTTAAGGGCGTGCTATCTACCGGGGCACAGCTTTGGTAGCTGCCCTCGGGCAGTTGCGTTGCGTTGAGCGGGCTGAATGGGGAGTGCAAGGTGGAGTTGCCCATAGCTAGACCAGTGAAATGGCAGGTTGACTACATGAAACAAGTGCCTTAGCCGCTATTCTGAACGCTCTTGATAGGGCGGCATGGGTTGCCTATCGACCCCGTACCGAGTCGGGTCGGGATGATGGTAGGCCTGCCAGTGAGTCCCTGACGGACGGGCGCTGCGGGCAAAGGCAATCACATCATTGACGATGCGGTTGAGCCGCTCGGCTTCTTCTAGGGCCAGGGTTAGCCGCTGGCAAGCAATTTGGGGCAGGGGCATGCGCTGGCAAAGCCGCAGACCATTGATGATCACGGTGAGGGGGCTACGCATGTCGTGCACCAGACCGGCGGTGTTTTCGCCGATTTCTGCCAGGTAGAACAGGTATTGCTGGCTGTGGGCCATGGGCGGTGGGTCGGGGGGCAGGCGCGGTTCTGGTTTGAGGGATAGGCCCAGGGGCTGCGGCACCAGGGAGGGATCGCTAGGGGGTGGCCATGGCGTGGGGAAGACGGGGGTGAGGTGAGGTTGGGGTTGGTTGGGCATGGGGGTGGATGGGGAGGTGGGTAGGTAGGGGCAGACCTGTGTGTTTACCCTGAATCTTGAGTTTGGGGAATTTTAGATGGGGTGGGTGGTGGAAAGCGCATCCCAGATTGCGCTATGGGTGTGGTAGCCGTGGTAGCGGTGGCCGTTGATAAAAAAGGTGGGGGTATCGACTACGCCGCTGGCGCGATCGCCACTGTTCTTCCCCAAGGAAAGAACGCGCTTTTAGTTAAGAATAGGTTAAGTTTCATGGAGGCTTCCTCTGGAATTTCTGGCGAAAAGTTATTCGTAACTGTAGGGGTCGAAGCTGCGCCTGTCGCGCCTCGTAAGACTAAGATTGCGGCTGGCCCTAGGGGTGGCTAAAGACCTAGCCAAAAGGTCAGGATGAGCCCTGGCCAAAAGTGAATGTAGGCTCGCACTTTGCCCTGGGCGTGGCTTTAGACAGGGGTGATCTGCCCGGCTCGGTAGTTTGGTTTAGCTGGCTTTACCATGCCCAGGTAAACGTTCAAATTTATGAATATTTTTAAGCTTTTTTGCTGTCTTAACCCAAGGGACTATGGCTATATAAAGCCGTGCCCAGCCTCCTAAATCGGCATAAAAATAATCTTTTACAGCCAGCAACCTACCCATTAGGACAGGTGAAACCCCTAACCATAGTCGGGAGAGAGAACCCGTCTCGGGCATAGCAACCAGCGGTGGCAGGCTCTGTAGAGTGGGGGCGAGTCCCCTACTCAGAAAAAGAGGAAACTTCACCCCCACGAACCTACGTAAACGAGCCCTATTTTTGGTGGGTTTTCTACTCGCCGTAGTCTTGTCGATCGCATCTACCAGCCTTGCCACTGGGCCTAATGGACTGGCTGAGGCCAATGCTATTCTCACCGCTGCCGCTCAAGAATCGGGGCGACCAGCCTATGCTGAGCGCACCGCCGTTGCCTTTAAGCCCAGCGACAACGTGTATGTCAAAAGTGTGTTGGCGGTGGATTTTACCCTGGGCAGCGCCACGGTAACCTTGCCCTTGTACCGAGGGCTGTCGCCCCAGGGCGAGTCGGTCTACTACATTTTGACGGAGGCCTCCGATTTTGATGTCGCCAAGATCTTGGGCATTAATTATGCTCCCAAAATGAAGCACGTGATTGGCACAGCGGGTGCTCAACCGGTGACCCTAACCCAAGGCGTCATGCAGTTCCAGGGCAACATCGACTTCTTGCCAGAATACCGGGTTGAACCCGGTTCTCCCAATCCGTTTCCGCCAGCGGTGGCGACTCCTGGGGCGATCGCCGATGCCCAGTATTCTTCCATGGCGGTGATGCCCAGTGGGGTGGTGCTCAATGCCCAGATCGTCCACAACGACTCCGGCAGCCACGATCGCCTGGAGGCCATTGATCTGGAAAAAAGAACCGTCACCATGTCGATTTTGGATGGCTTCCAGGGCGGGCGGCAGTACTTCTATCACCTGGTGACCGACGTATCGGCGGCGGTACCCTCGGTGCTCGAAAAAGGGGTGTTTGCGCCCAAGCTGGCGGATATTCCGGCCTTTGGCAAATCGTTGCCCACTGACCCATCGGCGCTGCTGGGGTTTTCTCCGGTGCTCAACGGCATCAGCGATACCCGTACCGGTCAGCACCAGGGGTTTGTGGCGTCGCTGGCCAACAACGGCATCGACCCAATCAACGTGTTCCCCTTTGGCCCCGACAACGACAACCCCGCCGCCGACAACAACTACAGCCCCCTGTGGGATGCCCACGTGAGCATGTGGACGGAGCAGGCGATCGCCGATCAGAAAGTGCGCCGCATTACCTCCCTCGAAGATCTCCAGGGACTGATAGACGCGGGCCTGGTCACCAGTGCGTTCATCAACCCCGAGGGGCCTGGCAATCCCTGGCTGTTTGGCCTGCGGCCCACCCAGGCGACGATCAACTGCCCGGTGATTGCCCATCCGGTGCTGGCAAATTAGTCGAGCAAATCTCGGTATTAGACCAATCGTAGTTGCCCACCACTGCAAAAGTGGTGGGCAACTGGCTTTTAGGGGAGAGAATGGGCGATCGCCCCAATGCAACCTGTTGAACTTACAGGGTTTCAAGGAAGATTGGGTTAACTAGATCCGCTTAACTTTGATGGTGGGCAATGCCCATTCTATTTACTCAGCTTGATGACTTTCGATAATTTGACAGACTTTTCTATCTGAAATATCGCCTTGGTCAGATTTAGAGTAAATCGTGACCAGAATAATCTTGGCTTTGGTCTGTAGGTAGTAAATGACCCTGTAGCCGCCGCTTTTACCCCGCTGGGCATCGCTATTTTTGAGTCGTACCTTAAAGACTGCATAGGTAATGCCCAAAATTTGGTCGCCGGGGCAATCTCCAGCCTGTAGTTGGGCTAGTAGAGGCTCTAGGTCTGCGCGAATGTGGCGATAGCGCTTGGCTAGGGCACGGAGGTTGCGCTTGAAGTCGGACGAAACCTCAAGCTCAACGGACGGCTCACTCGGCATCGATGCCTTCCCAGAGCTCTGCGAGGGGGATGGTTTGGCCGGTCATGGCTTCGTGCCAGCCCTGGCGAAAGCTTTCTTCAGCGCTTTTGAGGGTGACGCTTTCGCGGAACAGCCGCACAATCTGCAACAGGTTGGGCAAATACTCGGGGGGCGTTTGCTCGATCTCTTGCATTACGGCGTCGAGTACGACGTTGTTGGAAGCCATGGGATTACCTGTGGTCATTGCGGCTTGGGCGAAGGACTCTATTTAGTGTAGCCTTCGCCAAGGTGAGCACTGGCGACTGTGAGGGGGAAGGGGCGATCGCACTGTTCCTATTTCACGGATATACCGCTTGACCAGGGCGCTGCTGTCTAGAAAATAAACAGTCATTTAGCGCCGCTCACCCAAGATGGTTTGGGATACGGATTCGCCTTGGACAGGAATAGGTTGAAAGCTATTTTGAGGGATAAGGGCGGGTGGGCGCACCGATTTTACTAAGCCAGATGCTTTTAGCGCCTGGTGAAGTGTGGTTTGCTCCAGAGGCGAGGGTTGGCTGAGTAAAGGGGGGGCTTGATCAGTTTCAACGCTGCCTGTGATCTTTGGCCACGAGGGGGTTGGCTTTTGTAGAAGAGCAGACAACACCTGTTTGAGCTGGGCCAGTTCTTTCTCCAGGGCCGCAACTCGGGCTTCGAGGTGCTGAGAGCGCTCTTCGAGTTGTTGGGAGGTCATGGCGGCAGACGGTGTACAGATTTGTGCTTATTATAGCGATCGCAGGCTTTTGCTTTGGCAAATCGCCCCAATACAACCTGCTGAACCGGCCTAATTTCAAGGAAGCTTGGGCTAACTGGTGTAGCTTAAATTTAATGGTGGGCAGTGCCCACCCTACTTGCCGAGCCTTATTCATAGACGTTCTTGCGGTGCTGACACCTACCCAAAATAACAATTCGCTTCTCGTCATCAACTTTGTAGCGCAGTCGATAATCGCCAACCAGGGCTATTTCATTCTAAAAATGCTTTTGAGCGTATCTAGGCCAAATTTGCAGAGCCGTTCAGCCTGAGCCATATTGGAGAACTCATTGGAGCGGTAGAGATTGAGGGCAAAGTTACGAGCGACCGCGAAGATTTGCGG
>JBBSLR010000319.1:0-4418 GCA_038255045.1 Phormidesmidales cyanobacterium | reverse complement strand
TTGTTTATCTACGTCAACTACACCTCGGCCCAGCGTAACCCGGCGGTGCGAGAATTTGTGGAATACTACCTGCAAACTGCCCCGGAGGCCGTGCCAGCGATAGGCTACATTCCCCTGACAGAAGAGGCATACAATATCGCCCTGGTGAACTTTCATGGAGGAGAAGTGGGCACTGTGTTCGACGGCCAGCCCCAGCCCAGCCTGACCCTGAGCGAGGTGCTGCGTAAGACCAAGCGCGTCAATTAGGCAATGCCTGCCTGCTAGCCTTCAGACTCGGCTAGCAGGCATTGCAGTTCATGGGCTGGGGCTCGTGGCCTGGGGCTTAATCAGCTTGCTAAAAAAGCCGCCATCGCTGTGGCGGCTAAGTCACTGGTTACGCGAATTTCTTCATCGGCCAAGGCTTAGCCAAAGCGCCCTGTCACATAGTCTTTAGTCTCTTCTAAGGTGGGGTCGGTAAAAATTTTCTGGGTCTCGCCAAACTCGGCCAGGTAGCCCACCTTACCCCCGGCTCCCTCAACCACCTGAGCATTGTAAAAGCCAGTGTAATCGGCCACTCGCGAGGCCTGCTCCATGTTGTGGGTGACGATGATGATGGTGTAGTTTTGCACCAGCTCTTTCATCAGATCTTCTATCTTGAGGGTAGAAATGGGGTCAAGGGCAGAGCAGGGCTCGTCCATCAGCAGCACTTCGGGCTGCACCGCAATGGTGCGGGCAATGCAAAGGCGCTGCTGCTGCCCCCCAGAGAGCGAAAAGCCGCTCTCTGGCAGCTTGTCTTTGACCTCATCCCACAGCACTGCGCGGCGCAGGGAGGTTTCTACCAACTCATCCATATCGCCTTTAAAGCCGCTAATGCGGGGGCCGTAGGCAATGTTGTCGTAAATGCTCTTGGGGAAGGGGTTGGGCTTTTGAAACAAAATGCCAATCCGGCGGCGCACCTCGACGGGGTCTACGTCGGGGGCGTAGAGGTCTTGGCCATGGTAGGTTATTTGGCCCTTAAGGCGAAAGCTCTCAATCAGGTCGTTGAGGCGGTTAAAGCAGCGCAGCACGGTGCTCTTACCGCAGCCCGAGGGGCCAATAAACGCCGTAATCTTGTTTTTAGGAATGTCGATTGAGACATCCCGCACAGCCTTTAAAGACCCGTAGTACATATCGCAGTCCTTGGCCCTCAGCACGACATCGGTGGCCGTTCCGGTCATGGGCATTGTGTCAACCATTGCTCAGGCTCTCCAAAACTTAGCTCTACTAGTAGGTTTTCTGACGGGTCACGACGCGGGCAATGATGCTGGTCAGCAGCACCATCAGCACCAGAACTAGGGAAGCCGCCCAGGCCAGCTCTTGCTGGGGTTTAAAGGGCAAGGTAGCAAAGTTGTATACCAGGACTGACAGAGTAGCGATGGGGTTGGTAACGCCATTGAACCGGAAGGGTGAAAACAGCGCGGTGAAAATTAGCGGCGCAGTTTCTCCAGCGGCGCGGGCGATCGCCAAGGTCACCCCGGTTAAAATAGATGGAATCGCCGCAGGTAAAACCACCTTGAGTATAGTTTGGTAATTAGAAGCCCCGACCGCCAGGGCCGCCCAGCGAATTTCTTGGGGCACAATCTTCAGCGCTTCGTCAGCGGTGCGAACAATGGTGGGCAACATCAACACCGCCAGCGCCACCCCCCCCGCCAGGGCCGAGTAGCCGGGCCGACCGGGGCGAACCATGATGCCGTAGATAAATACCCCGGCAATAATCGAGGGCACCCCGGCGAGAATGTTGACCCCAAAGCGCACATACTCATCAATGGAGGTGTCGCCGCCGCCAAACTCTGACAGCCAGATGGCGCAAAGCACGCCGATGGGTACCGAAATCGCCGCTGCGATCGCCACTACAACTAGGGTACCGACAATAGCGTTGGCAATACCGCCCCCCGCTGAACCCGGCGGCGGCGGTAGCTGAGTAAACAGGTCTAAATCGAGCCGATTTGCCCCATTGATAAAGACATAGAAGAGCACCAGCACCAGCGGAACCAGGGCGATCAGGATTGACAACCCCGATAGGCCCGTCATGATGATGTTGAACAGGTTACGGGAGCTGGACCTCTTGGCCTTCAGGCTCTGGATATCAAAGGTATCGCCGCTATCGCCTGGAACACCGGAAATCGTTGTCATAGTTAGCCTCTGCTTGCTGCGTAATGCCTCAAAACCCTCGTCATTGCCCTAGTACTTAGCCTGGAGCTTGCGCACAATCCAGTCGGCCAGGATGTTGACAATCAGGGTCAAAATCACCAGCACAAAGGCGGCATACATCAGCGCGGATACCTGAATGCCCCTGGCTTCTGCAAACTGGTTGGCCAGTAAAGATGCGATCGTGTTGCTAGGATCTAGCAGAGAGAGACTAATGGTGTTGGCGTTGCCAATCAGCATCGTTACGGCCATGGTCTCGCCCATGGCCCGGCCCAGGGCGAGCATCACACCGCCGACAATGCCCGAAATCGCCGCTGGAACCAGCACTCGAAAGATCGTGCCCCAGCGGGTGGCCCCCAGCCCGTAGGAGCCTTGACGTAGTTCGGGCGGCAGCGCCGCCAGCGAGTCGCGGGAGATGGCGGTGATAATCGGCAAAATCATAATTGACAGCACCAGCGATGCTGCCAGCATGCTGGGGCCAGTAAAGAAGATGCCAAACAGGCCAAAAAACCACTTCAGGGCGGGAATCAGCACAAAAATACCCCAAAGGCCGTAGACCACGCTGGGGATGGCGGCTAGCAGTTCAACCATGAACACCAGCACGGTGCGAATTTTGAGCGGAATAAAGTTTTCGCTGAGGAATAGGGCGGTACCCAGACCCAGAGGTACGGCGATCAGGAGGGCGATCGCGGAACTCACCAGGGTGCCGTAGATGATCGGCCACACCCCAAATGCTTCCCGACCTTCTACCGGGTTCCAGCTGCTCGTCCACAAAAAGCTCAGCCCAAACTCCTGTATGGCAGGCCAGGCCTGAGTCAAAATCAGTAGACCGATGGCCACTAGCAGCAGCAAAATAAACAGGGCAAACACCATGGTTGTGCCCTCAAACAAGCGGTCTAACCCCTTTTCAAGGGGAGTGCGGATTCGTTCACTTGGCGGAGAAGATGGCGTATCAGCAGTCACAGCGACCTCACCTGCAATAAGCGTTTGCATTAATGCTGAAAGGGGAAGCAGGCTTGCTTCCCCCAGCGGGGTCAGACCCTAGCGCACCGTGATGGTGTAATCGGGGCTAAGCACATCAGCCGCCGCCGCCACCCGATCTCGCACGTTCTTGGGCAAGGGTACATAACCCAGAGAAGCGGCTACTTCCTGGCCCTGGTTAAGGCCATACTCGACCATTACTTCAACGGCTTTTGCCTTCTGAGCATCGGGGTACTCTTCGTACACCATGAGCCAAGAGTAGGTCACAAAGGGGTAAGACTCAGCCCCATCGTCATCCACAATAAAGGCCCGCAGGTTGTCGGGCAGATCCACGTTGGCCAGAGTAGACGCAGCGGTCTCGTCGTTGGCTAGCACAAAGTTCCCAGCCTTATTTTCAACGGAGGCAAAGGGAATGTTGTTTTGAGTGGCATAGCCATACTCGATGTAGCCCATGGCTCCTTCGGTCTGCTGAATCTGGGCGGTGATGCCCTCATTGCCCTTGGCCCCGATAAAGTTGCCGGTCTTGGGCCACTCCACGCTCTTGCCTTCGCCAACGGCAGACTCGAACTCGGGGGAAATAGCGACCATGTTCATGGTGAACACAGCGGTGGTGCCGCTACCGTCGGAGCGGTGCACAAAGGTGATGGGGGTGCTGGGCAGCTCCACATCGGGGTTGTCGGCGGCGATGATAGGGTCATTCCAGGTAGTGATTGCGCCGGTAGTGATGCCCGAGTAGGCCTCACGGCTGAGCTTTAGCTCGTCAATGCCGGGTAGGTTGTAGGCAAACACGATGCTGCCAGCGGTCATGGGCAGCATGATGACACCCCGAGCTGACTTTTCAATTTCGTCGTCTTTCATGGCGGTATCGCTAGCGCCAAAGTCTACGGTCTCGGCCAGAAACTGTTCAACTCCGGCGCCACTGCCCACAGACTGGTAGTTGACCTGTAGCTCAGGCACTTCGTCATTGAGGGTGATGAACCAGTTTTGGTAGAGGGGAGCGGGGAAGGAAGCGCCAGCCCCAGTCAATGCTACATCGCCGCCTAGGGCAATGGCCTCGCCTTCCATCGCCTCGCCTTCCATCGCGTCGCCATCGGTGGTGGTAGTGGTACCGCCGCCGCAGGCCGCGACTCCAGCTACCAACATCAGAGATGCGGCCAATCGTAAATCAAACTTGAACTTTGGCATTCTTTGAAGCATGGTTAATCAACCTATCTACAGCTATAAAAATCTTTCTCAAACCATATCAGCAAACGAAAGCGGCTAAACCAAGA
>JBBSLR010000318.1:0-4423 GCA_038255045.1 Phormidesmidales cyanobacterium | reverse complement strand
TTGGCCTGGTCGTAGCCGCGCCGCAGGGCCACCTGTACCGCCTTATCGTCGGCGGCAATGTCGATCTGGGGGCCGGTGACGCCGCGCCAGATCTGCCAGCCCGCCAGCGCCACCACCCCGCCAGCGGTCATCACCCCCACCGCATCGCCCTGGAGCAGCTCGACTACGCCACCCGCCAGACCCGCCCCGGCTAGGGCCTGGTACCAGTTGGGCTTGAGCAGGTTGGTCAGGGTCACCCAGCAGACGGTGCGCAAAAACAGCAGGTCGCGCTCGGCCACACTGAGCTGCTGCCAGAGATCGAGGTTGATCGACACGGCGTGGGTCTGCTGCCAGGGGCGCGGAAACTCGGCCTTGATCACGTTGATCTGCCGCTCGTTGAGCATGAGCTTGGTCTTCATGCGAGCGGTGGCGGGCATTAGCTCCCGCAGGCGACCAATTTCTGCGTTGGGGTTAACCACGGCCATGTCCATGCCAAAAATCACCCCTAAGCCTACCATTTCTAATCGGTAGAATGATTGATCGAGGGCGGATAGCCCCGATTTTAGCCTGGGCTAGCGCAGCCCCAGCCAGCTCCAAAAGGTCTGACCCGTAACCAGCTCTAGCACCAGCAGGGCCACAAACCCCACCATGGCAAAGCGGCCATTGATGCGCTCAGCGTAGCGGTTCCAGCCAAAGGCCGGAGCGGGTTCTGTGGGAGCCGTAGCTTCAGGGTTAGGTTGAGATGGCGAGGTCATGGGTTGCGTAGGAAAGCGTTACTTGGAAAGAATTAATATTACTTCTTATCACTGCCGCCTTTGATTTTGACCTGGATACCATCCTTGAGGTAGTCCTTGAGGGCATCGGCAAATTTATCTTCTGCGGTCTTTTTGGGCACTTCCTTAAACAGTGGGCTACCGAATAGCTCCTCGTTGGTCCATACGATAAAGACGAACAGGAGAACGATGGCAAATTCCATAGTGGTTTTTGTGACTTGGTTTCAGGGATACGAGTTTCAGGGATACGATCTGACGGGCTGCGGCACGAACGTCACAGGGCACTGGTACACACAAAACCAGCTACAGGGAAGCAGCGCTCGATTACGGATTCAATTTGCCCAAACTATACCGAAAGATCTGGAAGCGGAGCGTTTGAAATCAATTGGCCAGCAATTCTGCTGATCGCGGCAGACGCGGCAGGCGCAGACAGAGGCGATCGGCAAAACCGCTGGCGGTCTCTAGGGTTTTTAGGGTTTTTAGGGTGCCCCCCAGGTGGGGAACAATGCGGGCGGCCAGCTGCTGACGAAACTCGGCAGACAGCGCTGGCACCACTGGCGCGGCAGATGCTGCCGGGTTTGCCCCCAGGTGAAGGGCCACGGTGTTGGCATCGGGTTCGTCCACGGCGCTGAGGCTAATTTGGGGGCTGCCCTGCACTAGGGCGGCTTCGATCAGCATGACTAGGGTTTGCTCTAGCCAGGCGGCGTTGGTGCTGACCATGAGGCTGGCGGCCACCGGCCCCAGAGTAAACCGGCAGTGGCGGTTGACGCACTGCATCTCAACCTGCCGCTGCACGCGGATGAGCAGCGGCTCTAGGGGGGTGGGCTGGAGCTGGGGTGGCAGGGTGCCAATGTCGAACTTAGAGAGGGTGATCAGCAGGTCGAGGTATTTCAGCACCGTTTGAATGGTCTGGTTGGCCTGGGCGATAAACTCGCGCTCTTCGGCGGGGTTTTCGCACAGGTCTTCGAGAATCAACTGGTGAAGGCTGATGATTTGATTGATCGGGGCGCGCAGCTCGTGGGAGGCGGTGCCGAGGAAGGCAGCCTGGTGCTGGGCCTGGTGGAGCAGGCGATCGTAGGCCAGCTGAAGGGTGGGGAGGTCGGTGAAGGTGTTGCCCTGGGGGTGGTGCATGGGGTGGTGGGTGGGTGGGTGGGTGGGGAAGATGGGGAAGATGGGGAAGATGGGGTTAGGGGTGTTCAGTGGTGGGTAGGGTGATGGGGCCGGGGCGGAGAACTTTCCAGCCATGATCTTGCCACTGGGCGACGGTGGAGGGTAGGCCTGAACCCTGGGGGTGATCGGCGGGGGGTATGGGGGTATCTAGAATCTGGTAAATAGCTGCTGCCGCTGCGGGGGCCAGGGTGAAGGCCTGGGGGAAGCTGGTCTCAATGGCGGTCATGGTGGCCAAGGGCGGCTGGCCGGAGCGGTTGGCGCTGGTGGTGGCGAGGGGGCCGGTGTGGCTGAGCAGGTGCAGGGCGAGGGGGTGAGCAGGCAATCGCACGCCGACGGTGCCGGTGTTTTGGGGGTTGATGGCGGGGGGCAGGCGATCGCTGGCGGGCAGCACCAGGGTGAGGGCGCCGGGCCAGTGGTGGGCGGCGATCGCAGTCCACTCGGCCCATTCTGCGGCGGTGCCAGCGATGTAGGGCCGCAGGTCGCCGAGGCTGGCCCCCATGAGAATCAGGGGCTTGTCGGCGGGGCGCTGTTTGGCGGCGTAGATGCGATCGCCCGCCTCGGGCCGGGCCGCTAGGGCCGGCACCGTATCGGTGGGACAGCTCACCAGCTCCCCGGCTGCCGCCGCCGCGACTAGTTCTGACCAAGAAACCTGAGGCATAGGTTGCACTATAGATCAAAAATCCTGAGCCAAAACCCTAGGGCAAAATCCTGGAGAATCCCCTGGGGCAACACCGCCAAAACCCCAGCCTCTCTGGGCCGTAAAGCCGTACCCATAGCGGGTACCACCCCCCCTGAAGAATCGCGGCTCCTTCGGCACAATGGTTAATGTTGCCCTAAAAGATTGCCCCCATGAACCCGATTCACAACCACGACCACAGCGCCGCTGCCCTCAACGCCAGGGGCTGCGCCCTCTGTGAGCAGGCCCAGTTTGCCCAGGCGCTAGAAACCTTTGACCAGGCGATCGCCCTCGACGACCGCTACTGCACCCTCTGGAACAATCGCGCCAACGCCCTCTGCGGCCTCAACCGCCAGGCCGAGGCCCTGGCCGCCTACGACAAAGCCGTCGCCCTCGATGCCCAGTATCACCAGGCCTGGTTTAACCGAGGCAAACTGCTGGCCGAGATTGGGGCCTACGGCAACGCGTTAGAGTCGTACGACCGGGCGATCGCCCTAGAGGCCGACCCTATCTACCTCCACGCCCGCGCCGATATTTGGGTTAAGAAACAGCTGTTCGCCACCGCCTAGTTCTGGCCTCTAGTTCTGGCCTCAGAGTATTCCATCTAAATAAACGTCCCCTTTGAGGTTGCAAACTCGGCTCTTTGGGCCTGTTGCCGTAAAACTCTGGATAGGTATTTAGCTGGAATACTCTTAAACTGGTGGTGACCCCAAGCAGTTTTCCTCTGGTCCTATGCGCTCTCGTCGCCGCCGCTCCGCCGAATCTCAAGTGCCCGAGGTCAACCTCATCCCCATGATGGACGTGTTGATGACGGTGCTGACCTTTTTCATCATCATCTCCATGGGGCTGACCGGGCAGCAGCTGCTCAACGTGCGCCTGCCCGAGTCGGTACCGGGCGACGGTGCGGTGGAAGAAACCCAGGTGGCCCAGATAGATGCCCTGGTGGTGGGCCTCGACAAAGACGGCAACCTGTTGCTAGACAACGAGACTGTGGCCTTTAACCAACTCAGCCAGCGGGTGCGCACCTACTTTGCCCAAAACCCCAGCGGCAAGCTGGTGCTCAAGGCCGACCGCGAACTGGCCTACAGCGAGGTGTCGGGTCTGTTGATCGATCTGAGGGCGATCGGCGGCAACCGCGTCTCGCTGGCGGTGGAATAATTGATTCGTAGGGGCGCACAGCGCCCGGCGCGCCCCGACCCTGGGCGTTAACCCTTTTGCCTAAAGCGATTCCTCAAAATAACTGCCACGCTGTTCATCAGCACCAGCATCACCATCAGCACAACAATGGCCGCCGCCGCGTTCTCGTGAAACGCCTTTTGAGGGCGGCTGACCCAGTTAAAAATCTGAATCGGCATCACCGTAAACGGGCTTTGCACCACATTCACCGGGCAGCGCAGCAGGTCGGCGGGGTTGAAATAGGGAAAATTCTCGGTGCAGCCGGGGGTAAAGGGCACGAAGGTGAGCGCGCCGATGGTGATTAACGGTGCGGTTTCGCCGATCGCCCGCGACAGCGCCAAAATCACCCCGGTGAGAATGCCCGAGAGCGCGGCGGGCAGCACGTGATCCCACACCACCTGCCAGCGGCTGCCGCCCATGGCCAGCCCCGCCAGGCGCATGCCCTCGGGCACCGCCCGCAGGGCCTCGCGGGTGGCGACGATGATAATCGGCAGCACCAGCAGCGCCAGGGTGAGCGCCCCGGCCAGCACCGTCCGCCCGCCGGTAATCGGCTCTAGCAGCCGCACAAAGGCCGCCAGCCCCAGCAGCCCGTAGATAATGGACGGCACCCCCGCCAGGTTGCTGATGTTGATCTCAATCAGCCGAGTAA
>JBBSLR010000317.1:0-4428 GCA_038255045.1 Phormidesmidales cyanobacterium | reverse complement strand
GACAAAGGTCTTCAGGGGCGGGGTCAACTTCCCTAGGTTGGGAGGAACTGGGGGCTCCAGCGGATCTTCATCCTCACCGTACTCGATCAGGTTGGGGCATACCCGCAGCCAGGCCAAATACAGCAACCGCAGGTCACCGGCCAGCAGATCATCGCGCAGGGGCAACAGCCGAGGCAGCCAGCCTTCGCCCTCGACCCAACCCATCATGCCCGCTTCTTCCTGAATCTTGATGTTGAGAATCAGGTGGTGGTCTGTGGTGGAAAGGGCGATCGCATCCTCGACCTCGTAGGGCTCAAACCATGCGCGCTCCACCAGCACTTTGGGAACGCGAAACATGAGCTGCCAAGTACCCCAGTTGGCAATGTAGAGCATGGCGTCGAAGTACTTGGCCAATATGGCCTCTGGGTCACCCCTAAAGTCACCATAGTTGTAGAGAAAGATAGCCCTGTTGGGGGTAATGTGCGCCCGACTCGACAGCGCTTGCAGGGTTGCCTGCTCCTCAGGCGTCAGGGCGCGATCAAGGGCTTGAAATTCGTAGTATTGATATTCACTCATTGGTACTTACACCATCTCTACCCAGGGAATGAAATACACGTATCTTGATAACCCTTTAAGCTGACGAGTGAGAATTCAAATTCCTTTGAAATACGATCAACCACTTTATACTGGGCAGTCGTTTTCATCTTGAAGCTGGCCATCAAAAGAAATTGGTCGTTTTCTTCTTGTATCTCTACAGCGATACTGTTCTGCTTGCTTGTTAATGCAGATGCTGCAAATCTCAAATCATCAAGATCTTTCTCAGTAGGCGGTACAGAAGCTTCGACAATCACCTTCACGTTCATGGGGCAATTTCCAGAGAATCACCTTCGAGCAAACTAATCATATCATTGCTATATCGTGTTGATTCTTGTAGTTGTATTCCATATAACAGAAATTCCCAACACTTAAAACCTTAGGGCGTTTGTTATATTTCGCAAACTTTCGAGGGCGTTGATCTGATTATTTTCTTAAAAGACTGGTCAGCAGCTCACGCCTGATCACAGAATAGTTAAGCTGGTCTATGTCTGTCGCTGTCTGAGTTCCATCGTTTTGCCCGATAAATCTGATGACCCTATCTCAACCGCCCCAAGCCCAAGGTCTTTACCACCCGCAGTACGAGCACGATGCCTGCGGCGTCGGCTTCATCGTTCATATGAAAGGCGCGCAGTCGCACAGTATTGTAGAGCAGGGGCTGACGATTTTGGTCAACCTGGCCCACCGGGGCGCGGTGGGGGCCGAGGCCAATACGGGCGACGGCGCGGGCATTTTGCTGCAAATGCCCCACAAATTCATAGCCCAGGTAGCGGCGGCAGCGGGAATAACCCTGCCTGAGCCAGGGCAATACGGAGTGGGGTTCTTTTTCTCGTCGCCCAACTCAGCAGACCGAGACAAAGGCCGCCGAATTTTTGAACAGATTACCGCCGAGGAAGGGCAAAAGGTGCTGGGCTGGCGCGATGTGCCCACCGACAACGCCTCCCTAGGGGAAACTGCTAAAGCCAGCGAACCCTTCATGCAGCAGGTGTTCATCCAGCGTTCTGGAGATCTGGCCGACGACCAGGCCTTTGAGCGCAAACTCTACATTATTCGCAAGCGCACCCACTCAGCCATTCACCCCACCGGGGTTGACTCTTACTGGTATGCCACCAGCCTGTCGTGCCGCACGGTGGTCTACAAGGGCATGCTCACCCCCGAGCAGGTGGGGCTGTATTTCCCCGACCTGGCCGACGAGGCGATGGCAAGCGCCCTGGCCCTGGTGCACTCGCGCTTTAGCACCAACACCTTCCCCAGCTGGGAACGGGCGCACCCCTACCGCTACGTAGCCCACAACGGCGAGATCAACACCCTGCGCGGCAACATCAACTGGATGTATGCCCGCCAGTCAATGTTTGAGTCGGCTGTGTTTGGCGACAGCCTAGAGCGGGCCAAGCCCCTGATCAATAAAGAGGGCAGCGACTCGGGCATTTTCGACAACACGTTGGAACTCATGACCCTGGCGGGCCGCTCGCTGCCCCACGCCATGATGATGATGGTGCCCGAACCCTGGACGGCCCACGAGTCGATGAGCGCTGAGAAAAAGGCCTTCTACGAATACCACGCCTGCCTGATGGAGCCCTGGGACGGGCCTGCTGCGATCGCCTTCACCGACGGCACCATGATGGGGGCGGTGCTTGATCGCAACGGCCTGCGCCCCTCCCGCTACACCGTCACTAAAGACGACCTGGTGATCATGGCCTCCGAGGCCGGGGTGCTGCCGATTGAGCCGGAGAATGTGGCCTACAAAGGTCGCCTCGAACCCGGTCGCATGTTCCTGGTGAATATGGAAGAGGGCCGGATTGTCTCCGATGAAGAGATCAAGCAGCAGATTGCCACCGAGCAGCCCTACCGGGAATGGCTCGATCAGCACCTCGTCAAACTGGCTGACCTGTCCGATGGTGAGATAGCGGGCGGGCGCGATGGTGAGAACGGATCTTCCCCCACCACCCCACCACCCCATCACCCCACCACCCTCCCCGTCCTCCAAACCGCCTTTGGCTACACTTTCGAAGAATTGCGCCTCTTGCTGAAGCCCATGGCCGAAAGCGGCGTCGAGGCCGTGGGCGCGATGGGCACCGACACGCCCCTGCCCGTGCTCTCCAACAAGCCCCGGCTGCTCTACGACTACTTCCACCAGCTCTTTGCCCAGGTGACCAACCCGCCCATCGACTCGATCCGCGAGGCGATCATCACCTCGGCAGACACCACCATTGGCAGCGAACGCAACCTGCTGAACCCAGAGCCAGAGAGCTGTCGGTTGATCGATCTAAAAACGCCGATCATTACCAATGCGGAGCTGGCCAAGCTGAAGGCTGCTGGGAACAGCGGCTTCCCCTCGGTGACGCTGCCGATGGTGTTTAAGGCGGCGGCTGGCGCGGCGGGGTTAGAGGCAGCGCTGAACGGGATCTTTGAGGCGGCGGATGGGGCCATTGTCGAAGGGACGAGCCTGATTATTCTGAGCGATCGCACCCTCGACCCAGCCCACGCCCCCATCCCCGCTCTGCTCGCCGTCGCGGGCCTGCACCACCACCTGATTCGCAACGGCAGCCGCACCCGCGTCGGCCTAGTGCTCGAGTCGGGCGAACCCCGCGAAGTCCACCACTTCGCCACCCTGATCGGCTACGGCTGCGGCGCCATCAACCCCTACCTGGTGTTCGACACCATTGAGGGCATGATCGCCGACCAGCTCCTGCCAACCATGGATCTGGAGAAAGCCTGCCAGAACTTCATCAAGGCCGTCACCAAAGGGGTGATCAAAATCGCCTCCAAGATCGGCATTTCCACCATTCAGAGCTATCGCGGCGCGCAGATTTTCGAAGCCCTGGGCCTCAACCACACCGTCATCGACCAGTACTTCACCTGGACGGCCTCCCGCATCCAGGGCGTTGGGCTGGATGTACTGACGGAAGAAGCCCTGCGGCGGCACCGCCACGCCTTCCCCGATCGCCCCACCGATCACATCACCCTCGATGCCGGCGGCGACTACCAGTGGCGCAAAGAAGGCGAAGCGCACCTGCTCAGCCCCGAGGTGATCCACACCCTGCAAAAGGCGGTGAGAACGGGCGACTACGACGCCTACAAACGCTACGCCGCCATCGTCAACGAGCAAGAAAAGCAGCTTTTCCGCCTGCGCGACCTGCTGCAATTCAAGCAGCGAGAGCCGATTCCCCTCGACGAGGTGGAGCCGGTAGAGGCCATCACCCGGCGGTTTAAGACCGGGGCGATGAGCTACGGGTCGATCTCTAAAGAGGCCCACGAAGCACTGGCGATCGCCATGAATCGCCTTGGCGGCAAGTCCAACACGGGCGAAGGCGGCGAAGACCCCGATCGCTACACCTGGACGAATGAAAAGGGCGACTCCAAAAATAGCGCTATCAAGCAGGTGGCCTCGGGCCGCTTCGGCGTCACCAGCCTCTACCTCTCCCAGGCCAAGGAAATTCAAATCAAAATGGCCCAGGGGGCGAAACCGGGCGAGGGTGGGCAATTACCGGGCCGCAAAGTCTACCCCTGGATTGCCAAGGTGCGCCACTCCACCCCCGGCGTGGGTCTGATCTCGCCGCCGCCCCACCACGACATCTACTCCATCGAAGACCTGGCCGAGCTGATCCACGACCTCAAGAACGCCAACCGCGACGCCCGCGTCAACGTCAAGCTGGTGTCTGAAGTGGGCGTCGGCACCATCGCCGCCGGGGTGGCCAAGGCCCACGCCGATGGGATTCTGATCGCCGGGTTCGACGGCGGCACTGGGGCCTCCCCCCAAACCTCGATCAAGCACGCGGGCCTGCCCTGGGAACTGGGATGAGCGGAAACCCACCAAACCCTGGTGATGAACAACCTCCGCAGCCGGGTGGTGGT
>JBBSLR010000316.1:0-4432 GCA_038255045.1 Phormidesmidales cyanobacterium | reverse complement strand
GTTGACCAAAACTGTTGCTGAAGCCTACACCCATCTGGCCTTTAGCCAGGCTTGCACGGCCATTTTGGCCCTGGTGCAGGCCAGCAACAAGTTCGTCGATGACCAGGCCCCCTGGAGCCTGTTTAAGCAGGGCAAACAGGCCGAAACCGAGGCCGTTCTCTACGCTGTACTAGAGTCGGTGCGTCAGGCCGCCTACCTGCTGTCGCCGATTATCCCCGGCATTAGCAACCAGATCTACGCCCAGCTGGGGCTGGCCGCTGACTTTAACGACAAAGCCATTGGCCAAGGGCTGAACTACGCCGAGCAGGCCGCCTGGGGCTATCTGCCCCCCGGCCAGCCCCTCGGGGTTGCCGCCCCCGTATTCCAGCGTCTAGAGCCGCTGGAGCCAGTGGCTAGCTCCTAGGCCTGGTTCTGAGTCTATCTTTTTCGTTTTCTGTTTAATACACCGCATAAAAAAACATGTTAGATTCCCATTCTTTGCTGAGCGACGATTCTATTTTTACCCCTGAGCAGGTGCTCGACAACCGGGGCCGGGTGGCCATTTTTATCGACGGCTCTAATCTGTTCTACGCGGCCCTGCAGCTGGGCATCGAAATTGACTACACCAAGCTGCTCTGCAAGCTCACCGCCGGTTCGCGGCTGTTTCGCTCATTTTTCTATACCGGGGTAGACCGCACCAACGAAAAGCAGCAGGGCTTTTTGCTGTGGATGCGCCGCAACGGCTACCGGGTGATTGCTAAAGACCTGGTGCAGCTGCCCGATGGCTCTAAAAAAGCCAATTTAGATGTCGAGATCGCCGTTGACCTGGTGGCTTTGGTCAACTACTACGACACCGCCGTGCTGGTCAGCGGCGATGGCGACCTGGCCTACGCCGCCGATGCCGCCAGCTACCGGGGCGCTCGGGTAGAGGTGGTCAGTCTGCGGTCAATGACCAGCGACAGCCTGATCAACGTGGCCGATCGCTACATTGACCTCGACGGGGTTAAAGACGAGATTAGAAAACTGCCCCGCAGCGCCACCCAGGGCTACACCTACCGGCCGCTGTCTAACGTGGCGGCCCCGGTGGCGGCGGCTGAAGACAGCCTGACCGTTAGCGAATAGCCCTGGCAGCGAATAACCCTACAGGCTCAGCGGGATGGCAAAATGGCGACAGTGGATGATGGGCGGCGTTGCGATCGCCGCCCTAGCGATCGGGCTCTATAGCCTGGTCACCCAGGGGCCTAGCCCTGATCAGATCGCCAACCCCAGTGGCGACGACCCAGAACCCGGCCTCACCCTGCGCGATGTCACCCTAGAGCAGCCCGACGACCAGGGGGTGCTGCTCTGGCGGGTTAAGGGTAGCGAGGTCACCTATAGCTCTGACCGACAGGTGGCCCTGATCACTCGCCCCGATGGCGAGCTGTTTCAAGACGGCGAGGTGATCTACGAAGTCATGGCCGACACAGGCGAGGTGAGCGAAAACGGCAGCGTTATTTTGCTAAAGGGGAACATTGTCGCCACTGGCGTCAAGAATGGCTCTGTGCTGCGGGGCAACGAAATGGAGTGGCGGCCCGACGATGACGTGCTGATCATGCGCGATCAAATTACCGGCACCCATCCCCAGCTGCGGGCCGTGGCCAACGAGGCCCGCGTGTACAACCGCGAAAACCGCATGGAGCTAGCGGGCGACGTGGTGGCCAGCACCATCGTAGAAGACCCTCAAACCAAACCCTGGCTCAAGCTCCAGGCCCAGGAACTAGTTTGGTTTTGGCAGGAAGAACGCATCGACAGCGATCAGCCCCTGCGGGTGGAGCAGTTTAAGCAAAACGCCATCACCGACGTAGTTACGGGCCAGCAGGGCACTGTCAATTTAGCCGACCAGCTGGTCAAGCTGCGGGGAGAGGTGGCCATGCAAATGCTGGAGCTGCCGCTGAATATGACCAGCGCCGCCCTAGACTGGCAGGTGCCCGAAGAACTGGTGATCGTTAACCAGCCCCTCACCCTGGTGCAGCCCGAAAATAGAATTAGAGTCACCGCCCGCCAGGGCCGGATGGACTTGGCCAACGAGCAGATCTACCTCTCCCAGGATGTGGTGGCCGTGGGTGAAGCTAACCAGGCCCGCATGACCAGCGATCGCATGAACTGGAACGTCGACACCCAGACCGTCGTGGCCGAGGGCCAGGTCAACTACCGCCAGGTCAACCCCAGCATTAGTCTCAACGGCTCCCGCGCCGTGGGCCGGCTTGACGATCAAACCATCGTGGTTGACGGGGGCCGGGTGGTCACAGAGATTGTGCCGAATTAGGGGTGTGAGGGGCGGGGTGTTGGGTACAAGGTGTTCGGTACAAGGCCAAACCGTAAACCGCCCGCCGTGAACCGCCCACCGTAAACCGCCCACCGTAAACCGCCCACCGTAAACCGCCCACCGTAAACCGCCCACCCGCCCCCGAGAACGATTCTATGTCTCTGACCTGCCAATTTTTGCTGCAAGCTCACCCCGCCGCCTGGGAAAAGGCCACCATTCACCCGTTCTTGACCGACTGCCACAGCGGCACCCTGCACCCAACCCAGTTCAACACTTGGCTGGTGCAAGATTACCTGTTTGTCAAAGACTTTACTCGCATGGTGGGGCGCATGCTGGGGGGTACCCCCGACGAGCACATTGACGCGCTGCTGGCGGGTCTGGGTGCCCTCAAAGACGAGCTGCTGTGGTTTGAGGCCAAGGCCGCCGATCGCTCCCTTGACCTGGCTACCCCGCCCCAGCTCACCTGCCAGAGCTACTGCGAGTTTATGGCCAGCCTAGCCACCCAACCCTACCCGGTGCAGGCCACCGCCCTGTGGGCGATCGAGTATGTCTATAACCAGGGTTGGCAGCTCCCTGGCCCCATGCCTGCACCCTATACAGAATTTGCTGATCGCTGGGGCAACCCCGGCTTTACCGACTATGTTCACCTGCTGGGTAGTCAGGCCGATGCCGCCCTAGCCAGCGCCAGCGCCGCCACCCAGACCCAGGCCGAAAAAGCCTTTCTGCGGGTGACCGATTTGGAAGCCGCCTTTTGGCAAATGGCCTTTGAGGCCAATGCGGCTAAACGGTGAGCATCGGGTTGGATAGCCGTCGCTCCATAGGCTGATAGTGAAGCATCCTACCCTAGCGGCTGCGGCCACAACTGGCCAGGAATCAAAATTGAGCCTAACTTAAAGATGCCGGCCGAACGGGCATTGATCGATGTTAGAAGCAGCTAATCACCAGGGAAGTACCATGGCCTACGACTTTGATCTGTTTGTAATTGGTGGTGGCTCTGGGGGGGTAGCGGCGGCACGACGGGCGGCGGAGCACGGTGCCAAGGTTGGCTTAGCCGAGGCCAGTCGCCTCGGGGGCACCTGCGTCAATCGCGGCTGCGTGCCCAAAAAGCTGATGGTCTACGCCTCTCATTTTTCCGATCAGTTTGAGGCCGCTGCGGGCTACGGCTGGACTTTGGGCGATCGCAGCTTCCACTGGCCCACCCTGATGACCGCCGTCAATGGCGAGGTCAGCCGCCTCAACGGCATCTATCAAAACATGCTCGACAAATCGGGGGTGCAGCTCTTTCGCCATCACGCCCGGTTTACCGATGAGCACACCCTGGCGGTTGGCGACGCCACCATTACCGCCGCCAAGATCTTAATCGCCGTCGGCGGTCAGCCCACCCGCCCCGACGATATTCCCGGCATTGAGCAGGCGATCACCTCCGACGATATTTTTCATCTGCCCGAGCAGCCCCAGCGCATCGTGATCATTGGCGGCGGCTACATTGGCAGCGAGTTTGCCTGCATTCTCCACGGGCTGGGCAGCAAGGTCACCCAGCTCATTCGCGCCGACAAGATTCTGCGCGGCTTTGACGACGATCTCCGCGCAGAAATTCACGGGGCCATGCAGCAGCGCGGCATCAAGATCATTGACCACATCGAGCAGGTCACGATTGACAAATCCGACTCTGGCCTGACCGTCGAAGTCACCCGCCAAGGCAGCGAGGTATCAGAAAGCAAGGAATCAGCCACTGTGCTCTGCGATGTGGTGAGCCTGGCGGCCACAGGGCGATCGCCCAACCTACAGAAGCTGGGGCTAGGGTGCACTGGCGTTGAGATCAAGTGTGGGGCGATCGCCGTAGACGCGCACCACCGCACCGCCGTGCCCCACATTTTTGCCGTTGGTGACGTGACTGATCGGGTCAACCTCACCCCCGTAGCTATCAAAGAAGGCCGAGGCTTTGCTGACAGCGAGTTTGGCAGCAGCCCTAAATCTATGAACTACGACAACATTCCCACCGCTGTGTTCACCACCCCCGAGATGAGCACCGTGGGTCTCACCGAGACCGAAGCAATCGAAAAATTTGGAGCCGCAGATATTCAAACCTTCAGCTCGCGCTTTCGGCCCATGTACTACACCCTGCCCGCTATCGAAACCAAAACCCTG
>JBBSLR010000315.1:0-4454 GCA_038255045.1 Phormidesmidales cyanobacterium | reverse complement strand
CGTGGCGGTGCGCCGGGTGCAGACCAGTGCCCCTGGCCACCAGGGGCTAGCCGAAGCCCTCGACTGGTCAAAGATCTGGATGCTGCCCAACACGGCGGGGTGCAAAACCGCCGAAGAGGCCATTCGCGTTGCCCGCCTGGGCCGCGAGATGGCCAAGCTGCTGGGCCAAGAAGACAACAACTTCGTCAAGCTCGAAGTTATCCCCGACGCCAAATACCTGCTGCCCGACCCCATCGGCACCCTAGAGGCCGCCGAACAGCTGGTGAAAGAAGGCTTTGCGGTGCTGCCCTATATCAACGCCGACCCGCTGCTGGCCAAGCGCCTCGAAGACGCCGGCTGCGTCACCGTCATGCCCCTGGGTTCCCCCATTGGCTCGGGCCAGGGCATTCGCAACGCCGCCAACATTCAAATCATTATCGAAACCGCCAACGTTCCGGTCGTGGTAGATGCCGGTATTGGCACCCCCAGCGAAGCCGCCCAGGCCATGGAAATGGGAGCCGATGCGCTGCTGATCAACACGGCGATCGCCAAAGCCGCCGACCCCATCGCCATGGGCCGCGCCATGGGCCTCGCCACCCTGGCTGGTCGCCTCGCCTACCGCGCCGGGCGGATTCCTATTCAGGGTGCTGCCAGCGCCAGTTCGCCGCTGACTGGGCGAGTCACTGAGTAGAGGGGACGGGACGGTCAGACTATTTGCCCAAGAATTACTCTTTGCCGAACTCAGGTTAGTCCGAGATCTTCACCCGTCCGTTCTGAATCGCGTCAAACAGCCGGTTCACCTGCCTGCGTTCGCTCTCGTCTACGGTGCCGTCGGCCAACACCAGCGCCGTCAGCTCCTGGTATTGAGCTTGAGAAATCGTGCGGGCCTGAATGAACTGGCTCACCAGTTCGGTAATCGGGCAGTCAGGTGGCAAAGGTAAAGACGACATAGGACAGAGTCCCTAAAGAACACAAAGCTAGCACGCGAAAAAAATGTAAACCCGATTGACCTGTCATGCTTAGCTTGGCAGAGTACCAGATCAATCAACCCTAGCTCAGAGGACTGACCGTGGCCCCCAAACGACTGATTATTGAAATGGGAATGGGCGTAGACCAGCATGGTCAAGACCCTACCGTAGCCGCCGCGCGGGCGGTGCGCAATGCGATCGCCCACAACGCCCTCCCCGGCGTCTGGGAAGTCGCTGGCCTCAGCCACCCCAATGAGATGATCGTCGAAGTGCAGGTGGCCGTGCCTTTCCCCGACCAGGTACGCCAGGAAGAGGTGCTAGCGGTGCTGCCCTTCGGCCAAAAGACCCTGGTGCTCAAAGACGGCGGCATGGTGGTGGCCGGGCGGGCCATTGCCGAACTCGACGACAAGAATGATGACATGTACGTGGCGATCGCCGCCGTCACTGTCTCGATCCCTGGGGGGGATGGGTGATGAGGTGAGGGGGTGAGGGGGTGAGGAGGTGAGGAGGTGACAATCCCACAGTTCTTGACGCCCCTGCTCCCTACCCATCCAATCCCTACCTCACCCGCGCCCCCCGATAGCGCATCTCCTTCTTAAAGGCATTCTGCTGGGCAAAGTTGGGCATATCGCCCTGGTGCCCCATGAGAATAATCGAATCTCCCAGGGCCAGGTAGGTGGCCCGGCTGGGGTGAATCACCACCTCGCCGTCGGCCCGACGTAGCGCCACGGTGATAAACGTGCCCTGGCCCTTCACCTCAATGTCGCCAATGGTGCCGCCAATCAGCGGCGACCCGGCCTCGATCAGCATTTCGTTGAGCTGAATATCTAGCTCCGCCAAAAACTCGTTGAGGCCGTGGTGGCCATCGGTCTGCGATAAAAAATCCACCGCCGAAGGGTGGCTGATCAAATGGGCCATGCGCATGGCGCTAATGCTGGCGGGCAGCACCACGTGGTTGGCCCCCGCCAGCCGCAGCTTTTTCTCCGTAGAGGGCATTTCGCCCCGGGCCAAAATCATCAGGCTCGGGTTCATTTCCCGCGCCGTCAGGGTAATAAACACGTTGGCGGCGTCGTTGGGCAGCACCGTTGCCAGCGACTTGGCCCGGTCAATGCCCGCCGTCTCTAGGGCCATTTCATCGGTGGCGTTGCCCTGATAGATCAGGTAGCTCAGTTCCTGGGCCATCGCCACCCGCTCGGGGTCGCTGTCGACAATGATGAAAGGCTCATGGTCTTTTTTCAGCTTGCGGGCCACCAGCTGGCCAATGCGGCCAAACCCGCAGATAATCACGTGATTTTCTAGGTCGTCAATCTCTTTGGTCATACGTTTAAGGTTGAGGGCACGGTGAATCTCGCCTTCGGTGATCAGCTGCACAAAGCCCGACACGGTATAGGCCACCGACAGCGCCCCGGCGATGATCACAAAAATCGTGAATATCTTGAGCAACGGCGAAGACACGGGGTTGACTTCGCCATAGCCCACCCCAAACACCGTAATCACCACCATATAGATGGCATCTACAAAATCCCAGCCCGCCAGCATGTAGCCCACAACCGCCGCGATCACCGTCAGCGAGAAAAAGACAATGCCTGTGATAATCCGCCGAAACGAGCTGTTATTTCGCATCCATACCTCGGTCTAGCTCCCTACTCTCGATAGAGAGTCGCATCAGTCTTCAATTAAAGGCTATGGTAATTGGCAACCCCGAATTGAAAGAGTGCGGCACAATGCAAATTGCGATACACTATTAAATAAACTCATAACGACTTTACTTAAAGCAGTTTCTTAATGAATTCTCCCCAGACTAAACACCCTTGCCAATAGCCCTGGCAATGCGTGAATTGTGCTGCCATGCCAAGGCCAGCTCAGAATCTGGAGTTTTCCCCAGGCAAAACTCCAGATTCTGGACGTGGATTTGGTTGATTGTTCCAGTTTTCGTGACCCTCCTAATTTGATTGATAGTGCGACTATGACAGCTACCACCGTTCAAAATCCCCTCCTGATTGGTTCCGGTCTGCCTCCATTCCACAGCATTCAGACCGACCACATTGTGCCAGGCATTGCCGACCTGATTGCCGACCTCACCGCCGATTTAGAAAAGCTGGAATCGACGATTTCCCCCACCTGGGTAGGCCTAGTGGAGCCACTCACCCGGATCGAAGAGCGCCTGGGCTGGAGCTGGGGCATTGTCGGCCACCTAATGGGCGTAAAAAACAGCCCCGAACTGCGGGCCGCCTACGAAGCCGTGCAGCCCCCCCTGGTGCAGTTTGCCACGCGCCTGGGCCAGAGCAAGCCCCTCTACGAAGCGTTTAAGCAGCTGCGCGCCAGCGTCGAGTGGGCCAGCTTTGACCCGGCCCAGCAGCGCATTGTCGAATCGTCTATCCGCGAGGCCGAGCTGTCTGGCGTGGGTCTAGAAGGTGCCGAGAAAGAACGATTTAACGAGATTCAGCAGAGCCTGGCAGAGCTCACCACTAAGTTCTCAAACAATGTGCTCGATGCCACCAAAGCCTTCAGCCTGAGCCTCACCACCCCGGCAGATGTAGACGGCCTACCCCCCAGCCTATTGGCCCTGGCCGCCCAGCTGGCCCGCGATGCTGGCGAAGACAACGCTACGCCCGAAGCTGGCCCCTGGCGGATCACCCTAGACTACCCCAGCTTTGGCCCGTTTATGCAGCACAGCCGCCGCCGCGACCTGCGCGAGCAGCTCTACCGAGCGTTTGTTACCCGCGCCTCCGAGGGCGACCTCGACAACAGCCCCAACGTTGAGAAAATTCTCGAGCTGCGCCACGAGATGGCCAACCTGCTGGGCTACGCCACCTTTGCCGACCTCAGCCTGGCCCGCAAAATGGCCCCCTCGGTGGAGGCGATCAACCAGCTCATGGGTGAGCTGCGCGTCGCCAGCCACGACACCGCCGTCAGAGAACTCGACGATCTCCAGGCCTTTGCCGCTGCCAAGGGTGCACCCGAAGCTGACAGCCTCACCCACTGGGATATTGCCTTTTGGGCCGAGCGCATTCGCGAAGAAAAATACGGCCTCAATGACGAAGAGCTGCGGCCCTATTTCCCTCTGCCCCAGGTGCTCGACGGCCTGTTTGCCCTGGCCCACCGCATCTTTGATGTCACCATTGCCCCCGCCGATGGCGAGGCTCCGGTGTGGCACTCCGACGTGCGCTATTTTCAGGTGCTCAATGGCGGCGGTGACCCCATTGCCCACTTTTACCTCGACCCCTACAGCCGCCCCGCCGAAAAGCGCGGCGGCGCCTGGATGGATGACTGCATCAACCGGGGCAAGCTGAATGGCCAGGTGCGGCTGCCCGTGGCCTACTTGGTGTGCAACCAGGCCCCCCCTGTGGATGGCAAACCCAGCCTGATGACCTTTAGGGATGTGGAAACGCTGTTTCATGAGTTTGGCCACGGCTTGCAACACATGCTGACCCGGGTAGATTTTACCGGAGCGGCGGGCATCAGCAATGTGGAGTGGGACGCGGTCGAGCTGCCCAGCCAGTTTAT
>JBBSLR010000314.1:0-4467 GCA_038255045.1 Phormidesmidales cyanobacterium | reverse complement strand
CAGGTTTTCAAACTGACGCTCGGCCAAACTATTGACCGCTTTCCGGTAGGCGGCATCAACGCTGGGGGCCTTGAGCAGATCCTGGGCCGCTGCTGAAGTCACCGTCGGTGCCGTGCCGATTCGCCGCAGCGACTGCCCCTTGAGCTTGAGCACCAGCTGGTGTTCGGTGCTCGACTTTTCTTGGCTGAGGGCTTCGTAGGCGGGGTTGACCAACTTGGAGAGCACCTCGCTAGCCTTCTGAGCCTCAGCCGCTGAGGCCCCCGATAGGCTATCGGGGTGAAGCTTGCGGGCAATGGTCAGATAGCGCTTGCGCACGATCTTGGCATCGGCGGTGACGGGTATCCCCAGCACCGCATGGTGGTCGTCGAAGTCAAGTTGAAACAGCCCTTGATCTGGTTTCATAGTCGCTTGCCCGAGGTATGGCTCAGGGGACATAAGATACTGCAATTCTTCTAAATATAGCGGTGGCCAGTGTGCTTAGGATATCGGTAACCGTCACTAGCGAAAACTCGATTGGCGAACTGGGTTATAGCCCTCGCTCCAGAAACTTTGGCCTGTCCTCACCAGGCTGGCGATGGCTATAACCCAGTCCAAGTCTAAAAAAGGCATTTTTAGGATAAAAAACTGCTCTAGCTGCCGTCGATTTAGGGACTACTCGAACAGCTAAAAGCCTTGAAATTCAACGGAGAGGGAGGGATTCGAACCCTCGTTGGGTTTCCCCAAAGCAGTTTTCGAGACTGCCGCATTCAACCACTCTGCCACCTCTCCAAAGGGGCTTGGCCATTCTACCGCTGAAATGGGGCGGGGGGCTACCTTAGAGCTAAAAACCCTGGGACGACGGTCGAGAGCTGAGACAGGCTGCGGGGTTATCTTGCCCTGTGCCCTTTGCAGGGGTACCGCAATCCGCGAAGATGAGGAAAGTTAAGCTTCCGGTAAGCTCCCGCTGATTGACTGCTATGGTGCCTGGTCTGACCGACGATTTGCTGGCTGAGAAACTGTTAGACCTGGCTTTGCGGCGGGGGGCAGAAGCGGCGGAGGTGCTGCAATCGCGATCGCGATCGCGCCCCGTATTTTTTGAAGCCAACCGCCTCAAACAGCTAGAGAGCTCTGCCGCCCTGGGCACGGCCCTGCGACTGTGGGTCAACGGTCGCCCTGGGCTGGCGGTGGCCTACGGCAATGTAGACCCCGAGGCCATTGTTGACAAAGCTCTGGCCATTAGCGCCCTCAACGAGGCCGAAACCATTGACTTGGTTGGCAACACGGGCCACCACTACCCCAACATGGGCCAAGAGGTGCCCGTAGAGCAGCTGATCGAGTGGGGAGAGGGCATGATTGATCGGATTCGCACGGCTTACCCCGAGGTAATCTGCGGGGTCGATGTGGAGTGCGATGTGGAGACCACCCGCATTCTCAACAGTCGGGGGCTAGACTGCCGCTATAGTGACGCCACTCTGAGCAGCTATCTGTCGGCAGACTGGGTACGGGGCGATGATTTTTTAAGCGTTAGCGACGGCCAAACCCAGCGCGACAGCCTGGCGGTTGATATCCTAGTTGACCAGGTGTTGCAGCGGCTGGCCTGGGCCGAGCAGTCGGCGGCGGTCGAGTCGGGGCGCATGCCGGTGATTTTTACCGCTAAGGCTGCCGACATGGTGTGGGACACCATCCAGTCGGCCCTCAGCGGCAAACGGGTAGTCGAGCGATCGTCTCCCTGGAGCAACGCCCTGGGGGAACAGATGACTTCGCCCCGCATTACCCTGCGGCAAGACCCAGCGGCGGGGCCCTTTAGCTGCCCCTTTGACGATGAGGGCACCCCCACCCAGCGGCTGGTGTTTATCGACCAGGGGGTGGTGACGCTGTTTTACTGCGATCGCGCCGTGGGCCTTACCTTGGGCGGTGGCTCGACGGGCAACGGCTTTCGCCCCGGCCTGGGCAGCTACCCCACCCCCAGCCTTTACAACACGCTGGTTCAGCCCGGCGACAAGTCTCTCGATCAGCTGATTGCCGGCATTGACAACGGTCTGTTGGTCGATCAAATCTTGGGCGGCGGGGCCGGCATTGCGGGCGATTTTTCGATCAATGTTGACCTGGGCTACCGCATTCACCGGGGCGAGCTGGTGGGCCGGGTCAAAGACACCATGGTGGCGGGCAATATCTACACCGCGCTCAAAAACAGTGTAGAACTGGGCAGCGACGCCGACTGGAATGGCTCCTGCTACACGCCCTCGGTGCTGCTGGAGGGGCTATCGATTACCAGCGGCCAGTAGGAAAACCTAGGGCTGAGTCCCGATGAAATATTCGGGGAGATATTCGGGGTAGGTCTTAAAAGTTACTCCTCCAGCCGGTAGCCGAAGTCTTCGAGACGGCTGCGGGACTGTCGCCACTTGGGCACAACTTTCACAAACAATTCTAAATACACCTGGCCCATCACTAGCTTTTGGATCTGCTGGCGGGCGTCGGAGCCGATCACCTTCAGCATGCTGCCCTTTTTGCCGATCAAAATGCCCTTCTGCGAATCGCGCTCGACGTGGATGGTGGCCAGAATGCGGGTGATGTTGGTGTCTTCTTCGACCCGCTCGACGGCGATCGCTACCGAGTGGGGCACCTCTTCCCGCGTGTTGAGCAAAATCTGCTCGCGAATTAGCTCGCCCATGATGAAACGCTCGGGCTGGTCGGTGACCAGGTCGGGGGGGTAGTAGTAGGGGCCGCATTCGAGCTGCTCGATCAGCATGGCGAGCAGGGTGTCGAGGCCAGTTTCGTGCAGGGCCGAAAACTTCACCAGGGGCCAGCCGTGGGCGTCGGCCAAGCCCTGGTAGCTGGCGTCGAGGGCGGCGATCGCATCCCCGTCCTCCTCCGGCTGCTGGTCGATCTTGTTCATGCCCAAAATCACCGGGCCGCTGCTGTGGGCCAGCAGCTCGGCCACAAACTGGTCGCCGCGCCCCATGTCGACGCTGCCGTCCACCACCAGGAGGGTGGCATCCACCGAGTTGATCGCCATGCGGGCGTTTTTCACCAAAATTTTGCCCAGCTCGTGGTGGGGCTTGTGGATACCGGGGGTATCGACAAAAATAATCTGCGCCTGGTCGTTGGTCAAAATGCCCCGCAGGCGGTTGCGGGTGGTCTGGGCGGTGGGGGAGGTGATCGCCACCTTTTGGCCCACCAGGGCATTCATTAGGGTCGATTTGCCCACGTTGGGGCGGCCCACAATGCCCACAAAGCCCGACTTAAACCCCTCCGGCGGGGTGGGAATGGCGCTATAGCCGACCGGGTCAAAGGAATCCACCATGCTAATAGCCCGTGACGTGAACGATGACCTCGCGGGCCGAACCCCGCGCCCGGTGCTCCCAGAGATAAATGCCCTGCCAGGTGCCCAGGCCCAGCCGCCCCTGGGTCACCGGGATGGTCTCGCTGGTGTGGGTCAGCACCGTGCGAATGTGGGCGGGCATGTCGTCGGGGCCTTCGGTGCTGTGGATGTAGTGGTTGCCCTCGGGCACCAGCTGGGCCAAGAAATTCTCCAGATCGACCAGCACGTCGGGGTCGGCGTTTTCTTGAATGATCAGGCTGGCGGAGGTGTGGCGCAAAAACACTGTGCAGAGGCCGGTTTCTACCCCCGAGGCGCGCACCACCTGCTCCACCTCGGCGGTGAACCGCTGCAGGGCTTTGCCCTGCGATCGCAGGGTCAGCACCTGCTGGTAGTGGCGGGTGGCGGCTGTCATCGACCAATCCTCAGAATAGACCGTCCTCTATTCTGTCAGAATTAATCACCACCGTAAAAAATACCTGACGTTTCTACACCTGGCAGGTGAGCGGTATCAGGCAAATCTGACCCTCAAAATCCTGAATTTCTCCGTCCCTAAAGACCGTCTATGCTGATCGGCACCAGTTTGCCCTGGGCCGTCAGCCCCAGGCGCATGGGCGCATTCGCCAGAATCGTCTGGCCGGTGAGCGAGCAAACCTGCTCACGCTCGGCCACGGCCCCAAAGCTGGCGCAGATGTCGTCGGGCTGCACTTGCTCTTGGCCCTGCTCCACATGCTGCCAAAGAATATCGCGAATCAACGCCTGATAGCCCCGGTTACCAGCCAGGGCCTTGAGTTTTTCCTTCAGCGATCGCTCTAGGCGAATGCTGGTAACTTCCATCTCAGTGGTTGAAACGCGAGTTAGGGTTGGCATCGGCGGGCACACCTCCAAAAAGGACAAGGGCAAACAGGTCAACGGCAAACAGGGACATAAAAACGCGTGTCCCATCACAACGTCGGTCACAACGTCGCGACATCTGTCACTAAGGAACAGCTGCCCCTAACTAACAGTTTAGACAGGCTAGACACGTTTGTATTACACGTGTAGTATTATCTCTATTCGAGGGTTTCCGTCAAGCCTCAGCGCCAGTTTTTCATCAAGTTAGCCAGCTAGCGCGCCCTAGGCTTGCCCACCCCCTCGATTGCTCCCTAAGCCTTGTTTTTCTTTTCGCT
>JBBSLR010000313.1:0-4469 GCA_038255045.1 Phormidesmidales cyanobacterium | reverse complement strand
GCCTGCCTCGTAAGTCTTGACAATAAAGTCTTGCCAGAACTCGGAGATTCGGTGCTTGCTTTGGTCAGCTCTACCGAAGGTCACAAGGGCTGAAACCCCTTCTACCTCCCACCGCTTAACCAATCGCTGCACCGTGCGAACAGAACACCCCAGCTTGTCAGCCGCTTCCCGCAGCTTTTCGCCGTAGGTGGCGCGATCGCACGGCTCAATCAGAGTCTGAAGCACCTCTAGCTTTTGCTGGGCTGCCTCATCTAGTTGCTCAACAATCGTGAACCCTGCCGATTGCCCTGGATCTTGATCAGGAGAAAGCACCTCTTCTCGAGGCTGAGCCAGCTTCTCCTGCGATATGTCCAAAACCATTGAGCTAGCCCTCTCATCAAAAAGCCAACTAACTTTCACCAACCTTCACTCCTTACAAAAGTAGATTGAATAGTTCATGCGTATTATACAGTATCGAGCATAAAGCGACACTCATTCTGTCACTCACCTAGTTTTGGCCTTAAAGAAAACCGACAAACAGTGTGTCACTTTTTCGGAACGCGACAGCCTTTGTGTCCCGTATCCATAGGCCCTAATGAGAGCTACAATGCCTGTTAGAATGCTGGAAATGCCTGTCAATCAAGGGATTCAGGCCGATGACACTAATTTGACCCGATGACAGATAGTGAGTCACCGTACAGATTAGCAAAATAAGCTCGACAGCTTGGGGCCAGTACACCGCGATCGCGGTGTACTGGCTCATGGGGGCATTAGGCCGGTTCATCTGACTCGTGGATTACTTGCAATCACTTTAATTGCTCAACTCATTAGCCAATCGGCCTGCTGTGAGGTAGGGCGCGAGCCAACGCCTGAAACGGTCATCGAGATTGTCAGAGCAATAAAAACCCTCAGTTTTGAAGCCGCTAAAGCCTTCATCGAACGCTACCTCCCCAACGAAATCCCGTAGGGTAGGCAATGCCAGCGATTTATCCTAAGCCCAAGCTGAGTCATTTGCACCGGGAACCCGCCGACCAATCGGCAAAAACTTTAAGATAAGTAAAGACACTACCTGTCGCTGGGAGCTTAATCCTTTCGTGCAACTTGCTCGTCGTCCAACCGATGATTGGACTGAAAATTCCTTAACAAGCTCCATCGTGCTGGACACCCGCGATCTCTCCAAGGTTTACGGGCGGGGCAAACAGCGGTTTGAAGCGGTGAAACAGGTCTCCTTAACCCTGCACCAGGGAGAGGTGCTGGCCTTTTTGGGACCCAACGGTGCCGGCAAAACCACCACCATCAAAATGATTGCTGGCCTGGTGCGTCCTACCCAGGGGCTGGTTACCGTGGTGGGAGAAGACCCCCACCGCCAGCCCCGGGCACTGCGCCACATTGGTGCCGTGCTGGAGGGCAACCGCAATTTATACTGGCGTCTGACGCCGGCAGAAAATCTGGAATATTTTGGCGTTTTGCGGCAGGTGCCCCGCAAGGTGGCCCATCGCCGGGGCCTGGAACTGCTGGCCCGGTTTGGGCTGGAGGAAAAGCGCCATACCCCGGTGCAAAAGCTCTCCCGTGGGATGCAGCAAAAGGTGGCGATCGCCGTCGCTCTGATCCACAATCCCAGGCTGCTGCTGCTGGATGAACCCACCCTGGGGCTAGACGTGGAGGCTGGCGAAATGGTCAAAGCCCTGGTGCGCCAGATTGCCCAGGAAGGTCGAGCCATTCTGTTGACTACCCACCAGCTCGATGTGGCCGAAGAACTCTCCGACCGGGTGGCGATCATTCGCCGGGGACGCATCATTGCCGAGCAGTCGACCGAATCATTGCTGAGGGAATTTTCTAGTTCTACCTATCACCTGGAGGTGGAAGGCGAGCTTTCGCCCCAACAGATCCACACCGTGACCCAGCTGGGGGCGACGGTTAACGGGGCGCAGATTACCTACGCTGGCACCCCAGAAAATCTCTATACCCTGCTGGGGGCGCTGAGTCCTGTGCCGCTGGTGGCGGTGCAGCGCGATCGCGCCGACCTCACCCAGGTGTTTCTCAAACTGGTCAAAGACCACCCCGATACTTCCCCATGATCGATCTGCTGCAAGCCGAACTCAAGCGCACCTGGATTCAGTTCATCCGCTACCCGACGGAGGTGATCTCGGGGATCGTCATCATTATGGCGGTGTTCTACGGGCTGTTTGCCAGTGCCCAGTACATGGCCGGGCCAGGGTTTGCCTTTGGCGATCGCCTCGATGCCGTGGTGCTCGGCTACGCTCTCTGGACCCTGATTATTTCCGTCAACAACGACATTGCCATCAATCTACAGATCGAAGCCGAAACCGGCACCCTGGAGCAGGTCTTTCTCTCCCCCTACGGGGCACCGCGAGTGTTTTTGGCCCGCGCCTTTGCCAGCCTGGCCCTGCGGTTGGTGATTCTGATGGTGGTGTTGCTGCTGCTGATGGGGATCACCGGCAGTCGCCTGGCCTTTCCGCCAAGCCTGCTGCTGCCGCTGGCGTCGCTGCTGCTGGCCGGTTACGGTCTGGCCTTTTTGATGGGGGCGGCGGCGCTGGTTTTTAAGCGGGTGCAGCAGATTTTGGGGATTTTTCAGTTCCTGCTGCTGTTTCTGCTGGCGGCCCCCCTAGAAGAATCCCCCGACCTGATGCAGTATCTGCGGTTCTTGTTGCCGATGCTGCCCAGCACCGGCCTGCTGCGCGACCTGATGGCCCGAGACCTGGGGCTAGACTGGTTTACCTATGCGCTGGCCCTGCTCAACGGGATTGTCTATTTTGCCCTGGGGATGTTGGTTTTCCGCTGGGCTGAAGCTACCGCCAAGCAGCGGGGGTCTCTGAGCGGGTATTGATCGCCGATGGATCAACAGCTGAGTCTGGTTAATTGTAAGAAGGAGGTTTGCGGTGCACGGTGCACGGTTGGCACCCTGTACCGTGCACCTTAGACCTTGCACCGGATACCCACCAGCATCTTCTATTTAATCGCTCCCACCTACTTACCAGAGGACTGTTTATTGAGATGCAAGTCCCTTAGAGTATTCCATGAAAATAACCATCCATTTACCATGGCTCTCCGCCCTCACCCCTGCCCCTATCCCAATGGGAGAGGGGTTCTGATTTGGCTCCCCTTCTCCCCTTGGGAGAAGGGGTTGGGGGATGAGGGCTTAGCTTGGATGCTTAATTAGCTGGCCTACTCTTAGGTCAGGGTTTCCATCAGCCAGCCCATCAGGGTGGTGTCGTCTTCGGTTTGAGATCGCCCCAGCGCCTCTTCTACCAGGGCTAGCTCTAGCCCCGGCAACACCCCCGACAATCGGATCTGGCGGCTGCCCCCCTCGGCCACGGCAAAGGCCAGCACCTGCTGTTCGGCCACGTTTACCACCCAGTATTCGCCCACCCCCAGCCGTTCGTAGAGCAGTCGCTTGGCCCCCAGGTCGTCTTTAAAAGAGCTGCCGCCGATCTCAATCGCCAGGGTCGGCGGGCCAAAGAGGTTGACATCAATGGGTGAATTGTCTTGGGGGGGCAGCCGAAAGTCTGGCCCAATGTAGAACGCAGCATCCGGCTGGCAGCCCCGCTCTCCGGTCTTGTGGAAGCTGCCGTTGATAAACTTGGCAATCCGAATCTTGTGCACTATGGCGAAAATGCTGACGACATCCATAGCGACCGAATTTTGCCGCGCATGCCCACCACCTAAAGGAGCCATCTCAATCCTCATATAGCCGTTGTCGAAGTAGCCTTGGCCCTCGTCGTAGGGGGCGGTGTCTAGGGTGGCGACAAAATCTTCCCAGGTGGCTTTGACCCAGGTGTCGGTCTGTAGGGCGGTGGACGCGGAGAGTGCCATTACGAAATTCCCTTAGGGCAGGGTGGCTAACCTAATGAGGTTGATCTTAACCGATGCAGCGGCGGTGCCTTTGCCCGCCCCAGGCCTACCCTCTCGGCAAAAACTTCACCAGGGTCTACCCTACGAAAAGTCACTCCGCGTATGCATAGCCTTGTGGGGCTGACATTGCAGAGGGCGATCGCTCGCAGACACCTACGGACTGACCGGTGTAGTCTAAAAAATAGTCATCGCCCAGCATCGTTATCCCTAGACCTAGAATGCTGAACCAAACCTACACCGCCCCCTTAGATAGTCTCCTGAGCTATGGCGATGCCGGATGCTCTAGCGCCAAAGACTGGCCAAACTATGTGCAAAAACTCGGGCTGACCGCAGAGCATATCCCAGCCCTGATTCAAATGGCTGAGGATGATCAGCTGTGGGGTTTTTTCTTTGTAGACCCTGACGACAAGCCCGCTGAAGCAGGCGCATTAGACCCTGATGTTGCCCTGTGGGCACCCATCCACGCGTGGCGGGCGCTGGGGCAGCTGCAAGCCGCCGAAGCGGTTAAACCGCTGGCTCAGGTTTTACAGCAGCGCGATATTGACTGGTGCTGGGAGGAATTGCCCGACGTCTTTGGCCTGATTGGGGCCGAAGCGATCGCCCCTCTGGATGAACTG
>JBBSLR010000312.1:0-4489 GCA_038255045.1 Phormidesmidales cyanobacterium | reverse complement strand
CCTCCACATCGAGGGTATAGGTCATCAGAGGCTGAAGCTGGAACGGCAGCCGATAGCGCTGGTGCAGAGGCTGGCCCCGGCGACCCACGCAGGGCAGAGGTTTTTCCGCCATCAGCCCCTCCAGCGCCTCCTGAAAGGGGCTGGTGAACTGGGCTGGCACTGCTTCCAGGGAATCCAGATCGAGGGTAGTACTGCCGGTCGTTTCAATGGGGAAGCCATCGGCCCCGCGCAACACCACCTGCAACTGTCTGCCGTAGGCTGTAAATAGCTGGATGACCGACAGATCGTTAAACAGCAGCGTGACCGGATCTTCGTAAAAATGGAAATGCTCGTCGGCATTTGGGTCGATGCCCATCACCCATGGGTCAAGGCGGGTTGGGGGCTGGGCGTCGGTGCTGAAGCGAAACCGCTGGGTGCGCTCAGGCTGGGCCGGGGCCGGGGTCCACGCGCTGGTGTCGCTGCTCCACTGGCGCGACTCAACCCGGTAGCGAACCGCTAGGGTGTAGTCCTGGTCGGGGGCTAGCAGCGGCACAGGGGCCGCGCCATCAAGGTAGCCGGTGACGGTATCGATCTGGCCCTGGACGATTGCTTTGCCCTCTTCATACCGCCGCTCCTCTGCTGCCGATAGAGAAACCACCGCCCCCACCAGGGCAATCAGGGGACGATCAAACTCCACCTCGGAGGGAATCCATAGCTGCACCTGGGTACAGTCGGCCTCGGGCACCAGCGCCGCCTGCACTGGCACCAGCGAGCTCAACTCGGGCCGGTTGAGAAATGCGATGACCTGCTGGGCCTCGTCGCCCCAGGGGCCGCTGGGGCTAAACCAGCTGATCGGCAACCCCGGCACGACCGGCGCAAAGGTATAGAGCGGCGCTTCTCGAAGCACCCGATCGGCCCGATCCAGCTGGCGAATCTGCATGCGTTTCACCAGGGTTTCATCCACCGCCAGATAGACCCCCACGGCCCGGCTTTCGCCGATGTGCAGAGTAATCCACCGCTGGCCGAGGCGCGATCTCAGCGCCTGCTCAACCGCCGCCGCTAGCGTCAGCGCCGTGGGCGACTGGGCCAGCTGAGCCAGGGGCAGTTGCAGGGCGCGCTGGCAAACCGTCTGCTGCACTGGCTCTACGCACAGCTGCGACAGCAGAATGTAGGGAATTTCCTGCTGGGTGGTGTAGCTGATGATGCCCAGCGCCCCCAGGCCCGGTGCTTCTACGCGCAGGGTCTGGGTCTGCCCGGCGGGGGCGGCAAAGAATTCGATACTGAGGGCGCGGCGGCGATCGCGATCCATCGCGACTAGAGCAGCGGCGGGCGTTATCTGGCTGAAGTGGGTGAGGGTCAGCTCGACCGCCTGCACCTCGGTCAAAAACGTCAGCCAGATCTGGCGCGGGCGACCACACTCTAGCCCGGTAACGCTGAGGCCGTTGTTGATGCTGGGGTTGCTGTAGCGGCGGATCTCAATCAGGTTTTTGAGCTGCGGGTCGTTGACTTGAATGGTGACTAGTTCCTGCTCGGTGGTGGGGCTGGGCCGGGTGCCCAGCGGATACTGGGAAAAGTCAATACAGCGCAGGGCCGCTCCATTTGCTCCGATCACCCGGGCCGGGGTCAGGGCCATCTGCAGGCCGTCCGCCAGAGATAGGTTAACCAGGTGATCGCTGTCGGCCCAGATGGGCTCCTCCACCCGCAGTTGGGTAGCGGGGCCGCCGTGGCGCAGGGTGTCGGGTGGGTCGGCCTGGGGGGTACCTGTCAGCACCCAGCTCTCCCCAGATGGCCCCAGGGGCTGGTCGCAAAAGGTCCACAGTACGGCGGCGGGGGGGGCCGGGGGCTGGCACAGACCACCCCAGCGGTACTCCACCTGGGCATTGAGGGTGCTGGAGCGCTCCAGGGCACGGGGGCCGGTGGTGGGGCAGCGGCTGAAAATGGCCAGGTCAATGGCGGTGTTGACGTCGCTGGGTTCGGGCAGGGGCGCTACTGCACTGGGGCGATCGCCCGGTGGGGTATCGCGTCGCCAGGTGGCCGGGGGGCGATCTGGGGTAAAGCTGACCGGCCCCGCCGCAGTTTCCAGGCTGAACTGCTGGGGAATGTAGCGCACCTGGCGATCGCTGCCCACGTTGACCCAGCCTTCGGGGGGCATATCCGGCTGCACCAGCGGGGCCGTAAAGGTGCTGGCCGCTGGCGCATTGAAGGGAGAGGCCTGTAGCTGCAGCACCAGAATCGTATCGATGGGCACCGAGGGAATGGCCACCGAGCGGCCTTCCGCATCCAGGGGTAGGCTGCCGTCGGGGGTCAGGGCCACCGCGTCGGCCAGCTTGGCGTCGATGGGGCGATCGCCTCCCTGCCCGGCTACCACCACCGGGGCATGGCTCTGCAAATATACCCCGCGCACCCAGTCGGGGGCGGGCAACAGCCGTTCCTCGTTGCCAATGGAAAAGCCAATACAGGCCGAGATCGAGAAGAAGAAAAGGTCGATTTTGCCGCAGACTTCCCCTTCCAGGTAGGTTGGGCCAGACTGGCTGGGGTCAGCGGGATCCTGACCACCTGCCTCCAGGGTAAAGAAGCCGTGGGCCTCAATGCCGATAATCAGGAGCCGCAGCTCGCCGTCGAAGAACATGCCGCCCACGATGTAAAAGGGCGAGAAGGCCACCCCAATGCTGGCTCCGGCGGCAATCTTCAGATAAATACCGGCGCTTTCGTTGCCCAGCACGATCGCCGCCTCGATGCCCAGAGCCACAGCGAGGCCCTCCAGCACGCGGGTTTCCTGCCCGCCGCCCCGCTTTCGCACCGGGAAGTCTGTGATACGCAGCCCCTCGACCATGAAGTAGCCCCGCGCCCGGATAATGCCCAGGATGGTGGCGCTGGCGGGCTGACGCACGGTGCCCAGGTAAAAGTGCCAGTTCTTTGGATCCCCCAGCTTGAAGTAAATTTCTACCGGTAGCTGCAGGGCTAGAATCTGCTGGTTGTCGCCCGAGCGATCGCCCTCTTCTGCCTGGGGAATGGCCAGGTCAATAATCACCCCGACGGTGATTTGCCCTAGGTTAAAGTCGAGGTCGATCACCCCCAAAATACCGACGGTCAGGTTGCGATCCCCCAGGCTGGGCAGCACCGTAACGATCTGAATTTTGACGAAAATAAGAATGCGCGGCCCGGGCAGCTCCAGCACAAACATGCCCCGGAAGTTGAGTACAAAGCCGCCCTCAATGGTGCCAAGAATAATGCCGATGCCAAAGCTCCAGCGGTCAATCTTGGGCACCCACAGCACGTCACCCCCGGCGGTGCGCACGGTGGCGGGCTCTCCTCCGGCCCGGATCAGCCAGGCCAGGGCGGGGCTGACGCTGCTGCCCGGCACTCGCTCGGGTTCGTCGCGGCGGTAGTGCATGGCAAACAGACCGCTAAAGCCAAAGATGCCGAGCCCTGTAGCCCCCAGCACAATTGGGCTGGGGAATTCTACAATCAGCGTGGCCACTACGGCGGTGGCGGTGCGGGTGCCCTCTTCCACCGTTTCAATGGCCAGCCCCGCCGCCAGCCGCAGCTTTAATTGGACGAGAGTGACATCCAGCGTCCCCAGGATCGAGGTACCCTCACGACCGCTGGGCAGGGTCTTCTTCTCGATGCTGAGGTAGCCCGACCCCACCAGCACCTGCGACAGATCTACCTTCACCCCGGTGGGGGTAATGGTGGGTGGCCCCAGGGGCTCCAGCGGCAGCTTCACCCGAAACTGATCGACGGTAATTACGCCCAGGTTGACCTTCAGGCCGATATCTACCTCTAGGTTGATAGGGTTAACCCGGGCCAGGCGCGCGCCAGTTACCGCCAGAATGTCTCCCAGGGGCGACGGCAGTTCGAGCTGGCCCAGGTCGCCCAGATCGAGCTCGTAGCCTTTACTGGTATCAAAAATCGGCTGGTACACCAGCGCCCGGGCCGGATCGCCAAAGTAGAGGTTAAAGCCCAGCGCCCGGTAGCGCACCTTCATGGGCCGTACCGAGCGAATGTTCAGCGCTCCAATGGTGAGGTAGAACTCTACGCCGTAGTCAAAGATGACGCCCACGTCGGTCAGCTGGGCATCGCCCTCGGGGGGAATGTACTGGCGCGATCGCAGCTCGCCACCGTAGAGGGTGGCCCGTCCGGTGCGAAACAGCGAGCGATCGTCCAGCCGAATCGAGCCGATGGCAATGGGGGCGGCCACGCTGCCCACCAGGGCAATCCAGTCGCCAGCATTGTCGGGGTTGGTGCTGACGCCCCCCACCGCCTCGTTAATCAGCGGCATAAACAGCAGCAGCGCCCCAAAAATATTTTTATCGGTGCTGTCTTCGCCCTCGGCGCTGCGCAGCTCTAGCAGGCCGTCGCGATCGCCCGGGTCGGCCCCCAAAGTCAGGCTTTCGACCCAGAAGTGGGTGGCTAGGTCGTGGGTAATGGTGAGCTTGTAGTCAATGATGCCGTCGGTAGGGTTGGGCGATCGCCCCCGCAGATCGAGGCTGTCGCGGCTGAGGGCCGG
>JBBSLR010000311.1:0-4525 GCA_038255045.1 Phormidesmidales cyanobacterium | reverse complement strand
TCTAAATAGTCTTGGTTGACGTTGGCCACCCCAAAGGTGGTGTTGATCAGCGTCGGCCAAATGCTGGAAATAAAGATAATGAAAATGCCCGTCTGCTCAGAATCGCGCAGGATGTACAGGCCCAGGGGCAGCCAGGCCAGGGGCGAAACCGGCTTGAGCAGCTGCACAAAGGGGTTAAACGCCTTAAAGGCCACCGGCGAAATGCCGATCAAAATGCCCAGGGGCACCGCCACCACCGACGCCAACGTATAGCCAATGGCCACCCGCCGCAGGCTGACCAGCAAATTCCAGCCGATGCCCAGGTCGTTGGGGCCGTTTCGAAAGAAGGGGTTGGTCACCCACCACCAAAACTCTCTAATGGTTTCGCTGGCGGTGGGCACCCCCTGGGTAAACCAGCCCGACTTGGCCCCCACTTCCCAAAACAGTAGAAACAGGCCCAGGGTGAGCATAAACAGCGCCAAGGCGCGCACATTTTCGTTTTGCCAGATGGGCTCTGATCGCTCTATTTGAACCAATCCGGGCGTGCTGTGACTTGCCGTCATAACTTAGATACCTGCTTAAAACTGCGCCGATAGCGAATTGTCTGGATGCATCTCGAATTTGTAAATTCACCATTCTGACATCTGGCTGATCCGTCATTCCCGTGCAGACGAGAATCCACGGCGGACATCTTGTTCCCGAATGGATTCCCACTGGCGTGGGAATGACGTAGGCACCTGCAAAAGTGGGATGCACCCAACTCTCTTTATCCTGAGCTGGCTCTGCCTAACTTCAGAGCCAGCTCAGCGGCAAAACCTTACTTACCAAACTGGTCGATCTGCCCCTTGAGGTAGTCGGTGGGGGCGGCCGGGTCAAAGTTGTCGAAGGCCAGGGTCTCGGTGCGATCGGTATCAAAGGGAGGCTGCCCGCCCAGCTCCAGCGATAGCTCTCGGGCCAGGTCGGTCAAGAACACCTCTGAACCCAGCTCGTCGAGTTCGGCATCGGTAATGGTTTCAGCGGTTTTATCTTCGCCCAGCAGCTCCCAGCGCACCAGCTGAGACGAGATCCACTTGGCAAAGCTCTGCCAGGGGTAGGGGTCAAAGCCGATGCGATCGGGCACCGAGAGGGTGTTGCCCTGGCCATCGTCGAAGTTGCCGGTGAGCACCGCTTCGACCACCTCGACGGGCTGGTTTAAGAAGGCCCGCTCAGAAATGGCGGCGGCAATCTCGGGGCGGTTGACCGGGTCTTGGGCGTAGGCCGCCGCTTCGATAATCGCCTTGTTGAGGGCACGGAAGGAGTTGGGGTTGGCGGTAATCCAGTCGTCGCTGGCGGTGAAGGCGCAGCAGGGGTGGCCATCCCACAAATCTTTGGTGAGCAGGTGAATGTACCCGGCCCCTTCGTACACCGCCCGCTGGTTGAATGGGTCGGGCATCAGCATGGCGTCGATGTCGCCCGAGATCAGCTGGGCGATGCTGTCTGGCGGGGGCACGGGGCGAATCTGCACGTCGACATCGGGGTCGAGGCCGCCCGAGGCCAGGTAGTAGCGCAGCAGCAGGTTGTGCATCGAGTAGGGGAAGGGCACCCCAATCACAAAGCCCTTAAAGTCTTCGGGCCCGTTGACGTTGCCCTGGTGGCGCTGAGCCACGGTGATCGCCTGGCCGTTGATGTTTTCAATGCTGGCCAGCCGCACGCCAAAGGGGGCTGCGCCCATGCCCAGGGTCATGGAGATCGGCATGGGGGCAAGCATGTGGTAAGCGTCTAGCTCACCTGCGATCGCAGAGTCTCTAACCGCGCCCCAGCTGGGCATCTTCACCACCGAGGCGTTAAACCCGTACTTTTCGTAGAAGCCCAGCGGCTCTGACATGATGATCGGCGTCGCACAGGTGATCGGAATAAAGCCCACCTGGATATCGGTTTTCTCCAGGTTGCTGGTGTCAACCGCCGCTGCCTCTGGTTCCTCTACCTCTGGCTCGCCACCGCCCGCGCAGCTGGCCAGGGTGACCAGGGCCGCACCCACCGCCATATTCTTCAAAAACTCGCGGCGAGTGGCACCGCTGTTGCGAATCGAGTCGGCAAAGAACAGGCCCGCCTGGGGGCCAAAGGCCGCCGCAAAGGCGTTTTCTAGACCGCCCGCCTGTTTGCACAGGGCGAGAATGAGTTTCTCGCGCCGGGGGTCATTGCGGCCCACCCGCTTGAGAAACAGCGCCTTGCGCAGTTCGTAGGTGTTGACGATGTCGGCGGCGCGCAGCTGGTTGGCTTTGTAGAGACCCATTTTGACCAGGTCATCGACCATGTCAACCGGGTCTTGGGGCATGCTCTCCATAAACTGCGAGTGGTCGCTGGTGAAATGCACGACACCGCAGGTGCGACAGGCCTGCCCCGGCAACATCAGGGAAGGTGATGTGCAACTCAAACTGCCCCAGTCGTTAAGCGACTTTGCTACTGCTGAAATAACCATAGATGGATAGTTGAACGCGACAAAACCTTTCCTGACTCACTTGAGAAACCAGTCTGGATGATTAGCAGAGAACAGCAATTCTCTACAGAAAGCCCAATCGCAAACCTGAATCAACGCAAGTTATTTACTAAACTACCAGGCTCCCATACAAATAGCATTGGATCAATTTTGGGTCATAGCAGGACTTTCTTTAGCAGTTAATTTTCAGCCTTGAAAATAAGGCTTAATTTGTTGCTTTTGCTACAGATTGTTCTCGCCAAACCTGGGGAGAAACCCCGTGGAGCTGACGAAATTGCCGAGCAAAGTAAGCCGCATCGCTGTAGCCAGAGGACTCAGCAATGCCGCGTACCGATTGATCGGTGGTGGCTAGCAGAGTTTTGGCCTCAGCCATTCGCCGCTCGATGATCCACTGCTTGACGGTGCGCCCGGTGTGCGACTGCACCAGGTTGGTGAGATAGGCCGGAGAATAGCCCGCCGCTTGGGCCACATCGCCCAGACTGATGGGCTGGCGGTAATGGGCCTCAATGAAGCGAAACACGCTGGCGAGCTTGGGTTCGGCAGGGAAAATGCCGGTCTGAGGCTGCCGGTTCTCGCCCCCCGGCTGCTCTGTGCCGTAGAGCTGCAAAAGCTGCTCTTGGCGGGCTAGACGGCTGTTGATAGCGGCCAAAAACTGCTCTACGGTGCAGGGCTTGGTCAGGTAGTCGTCGGCCCCTAGCTCCATGCCCCGGCGCAGGTCGGTCATGGTCACCTTGGCGGTGAGAAAAATCAGCGGCATCAGCGCCGTCTGGGGCGATTTACGCAGGGCTGAAAGCACCGAGTAGCCGTCCATATCGGGCATCATGATGTCGCAGACCACCAGGTCGGGGGCGTGCTGGCGGGCGAGGGCAATGCCAGTGGTGCCGTCGCTGGCCCCCACCGCATAAAAACCTTCAAACTCCAAACATTTGAGAAAAATGCTGCGGGTTTGAGCCTCGTCTTCAATGATCAAAATGGTCTTCACAACGACTCCAGATTTTGTCACTGCGACGGCACCACTCTTCTACGACCAGGTTTCTGCAACCAGACCTTAGAAACAAACATTTGTCTAAAATTTTCGTCACTGGCGTAATCGCCGATACCCATTGGCGATTACGGTCTACTGCGCTTGCCGCTCAAAAAATGCCGCCGGTGCGTAATATCTGATAGAAATAGGTCTGATAGAAGTAGGTTGCCTACAACTCTTTAGTAAACCTTAAGTCACCAGGCCGTTGTATACGGCGATACGATCTTTGGTGGGTGAGGTTTGAGCGTTGAGCCACGCCTGAGTTATAGGCATTCTTGTTATTCCTGCCGATCGCGATCGCCCCGTTGCCCCCATGTCCCAAACCTACTGGTTGCCCCAGCGAAAACCATCCCCTGCCCCCCCAGGCCAAGCGCCCCTGGGGCAAGAGCTAGAGCACCTGCGTCGCCAGCACCAGCTGATTCTCAATGCCGTGGGCGAGGGCATTTATGGGTTAGACCTGGCGGGCAACGTCACCTTTGTGAACCCTGCCGCCGCCGCGATGATCGGCTGGTCAACGGAAGATCTAATTGGCCAGTCGATGCATGCGGTGATGCACCATTCCCTGGCCGACGGTAGCCCCTACCAGCGCGAAGCCTGCCCGATCTACGCCGCCTTTCAAGACGGCAGCGTGCGGCGCATTACCAACGAGGTGTTTTGGCGCAAAGACGGCACCAGCTTTCCGGTGGAATATATCAGCACCCCCATGCGCGATGAGGAGGGGCGGCTGATCGGCACGGTGGTGACCTTTCGCGATATCACCCAGCGGCGCTGGGCCGAAGAAATTCTTCAGCGGGCCAACGAAGAGCTAGAGCAAAAGGTGCAGGAGCGCACCGCCGAGCTGCAAAACGCCAACCAGCAGCTGCGGCAGCTGAGCGACATGCGATCGCGCTTTGTCTCCATGGTCTGCCACGAGTTTCGCAACCCGCTCAACAACATTGCCCTGACGGTGTCATCGCTCAACCGCTACGACACCCAGCTGCGCCCCGACGAAAAAACCGACTACCTACTCACCATCAACGCCAACGTCGAGCGCATGACCCAGATGA
>JBBSLR010000310.1:0-4534 GCA_038255045.1 Phormidesmidales cyanobacterium | reverse complement strand
TCAAAGGCGCGCTCTCCCCGGCCCGACTGCTCTACGACAACGGGCAACATGCTGCGAACCTGGTCGGTGTGGCTCAAGCTCAAGATCGGGCTACTCAAAGGGTTCGATGCAATCATAGTGGGTTTGCGCGAGATTTCAAGGTTTCAAAAATATTGCTTGATGGTAGCTCTGCAGTTGGAGCTGGTTAAGCTGTGCGCTGACAATCAACCATCGGTTAGCCTATCCGTCATTATGCCCCAAAATTTTAGGTTCACGGGGCAGCCCAGCCGCTGGCTACCCAAATCAATTTCCTAAATCAACTGTGGTGCTGATGCTAGCTTTCCTTAGCTGCCGCCTGCTTGCCCTGGGCCTCGGGCGCCCCATCGGCATCGTCTGCGGCCGTGGCTACAACCTCGACCGTTGCCTCAGAGGCATTGACCTCAGCCTCGATCGCATCGGCATCCTCAGCCTCTGCCTTTTGCAGGGTGCCTTCCGCTACCAGCTCAACGGTGTTATTTTCCTCTAGCCAGGCCAAGATTTTTTCTTGCAGGAGCTCTTCAGTTAGCACCTGGGTGAGGCGATCAGGGTCGATCTGGCTGGGGTCTTCGACCTCGGCCATGGCCTCCTTAATTTTCTCTTGCAGCGCCTCTTCCTCGATTTTGATGCCCTCTTGCTTGGCCACTTCGCCCAGGGCCAGGGTACGGCGCAGACGGTCAAGGGCCTCGGGGCGGGCGCGCTGGCGCATGCCCTCTACCAGCTCGCGGGTCAACATTTTGTTGACCTCAATGCCCTGGCGACCTAGCTGCATGAGGGTCTGGGCGAGCAAAAATTCCACCTCTTTTTGCACCAGGGTATTGGGAATTTCGGCCTCCAGGTGCTCCACAAGAGCTTCGATGAGGGCGGCGTCTTTATTGACCTTGGTTTTCTCGTCAGCCTCTTCTTGGTAGCGCTCGGTCAGCGAGGTGCGCAGTGCTTCAATGGTTTCAAATTCGCTGATTTCTTGGGCAAAGTCGTCATCCAGGTCAGGCAACTCTTTCTCTTTAATTTCCTTCAGGGTGATAGAAAACACCGCTGGCTTGCCCGCTAGCTCAGCTTGAGGATAGTCTTCGGGGAAAGGAACCTCGACCTCCTTAGCCTCATCCAGGGCCATGCCGACAATGCCTTCCACAAAGCCGGGAATAAACCGCCCTTCCTCAAGCTCCACCTGAAAATCGGTGCCCGAGCCACCCTGAAATTCTTCAAATTCGCCGTCTTCGCCCTGCACTTTGCCCACAAAGTCGATCACCGCTACATCGCTGGTCTGGGCGGGGCGATCTTCAATCGGCACCAGGGTGGCCAGGTTGTTTTGATACTGGCTGAGGGTGCTGGCGACCCGCTCGGGGTCGGGCAAGATTTCTTCGGCCTGCACCGACAGCCCCTTGTAGGTCTCAAGGGTGACGCGGGGAGGCACGTCTACGGAGGCACTGATCGTGATGGGCTGACCCGGCTGGTACTGACCGATTAGCTCTTCAAAGGAGCTTTTAAGCTGGTAGTTGCCGATCGCATCGATCTCTTCCTGCTTGATCGCCTTGTCTACGGCGTTTTGCACCAGTTCTTCAATTACGGCTGCTTTAAATTGAGGTTGCCCAACGCGCTGCAGAAAGACCTGCTTGGGCACCTTGCCCTTACGAAAGCCCGGCACATTGACCGTCCGCATCATCTTGCTCAGCACCTGATCGTAGGTTTTTTGAGAGAGATCGGCGGGAATCTCAATTTCTAGTCCTACCTGGCTATCGGGCAGTACTTCCTGGGTAACTTTCATGGGGTCTTTTGCTAACTAGACGGCGACTGCGCGCTCCAAACCAGTGAAGAATCTTTGGCGCAATTAATAAGCATACTCTATCGCTATGGCTCCATGGCGCTACGGCCCTAGGGACATTTTTTAGAATTACCCCTACAGCCCCTGAGGCTAGCGGCTGTAGGGGCAGGCTAGCCCAGATGATTCACAATCATGAGAATGTACAGGGAGAACGTACAGGTTGTCATTCCCGTGGAAACGGGAATCCATCCAAAGCAGCTCATCTCGCATTGATTCCCGCCTGCGCGGGAATGACGGGCATTTCCCTCAGGTCATTAATCAAGCAGGCTAGGGGAAACAGGAAGGCCGCTCAATGTTTTGTTTTTTCTCATATTTTCAGCGTGGGGCCATGTAGTTGGCCAGGCCAGGATGTTAGGATCAGCGATCAAAATATGTTTTGAGAATTAGCGAGGTAGCGCTGTGTCGAACGGGCTGAGAGTTGCGGTGTTGGGGGCCACGGGGGCGGTAGGGGCAGAGTTGTTGGCGCTGCTCGATCAGCGATCGTTTCCCCTCAAAGACCTGACTCTGTTGGCCTCTCCCCGTTCGGCGGGCACCCAGCTGACCTTTAAAGGTGAAGACATTCCTGTGCAGGTGCTCGGCGAAGATTCCTTTAAAGGCATTGACCTGGTGCTGGCGTCGGCGGGCGGCTCGGTATCCCTAGAGTGGCTCCCCAGGGCCGTGGCGGCGGGGGCGGTGTGCATCGACAACTCCAGCGCCTACCGCATGGAGTCAACCGTGCCCCTGGTGGTGCCCGAGGTCAACCCTGAAGCCGCGAAAGCGCATCAAGGCATCATCGCCAACCCCAACTGCACCACCATTCTCATGGCCCTGGCGGTGTGGCCTCTGCATCAGGTGCAGCCCGTGGAGCGCCTAGTGGTGGCGACCTATCAGTCGGCCAGCGGCGCGGGTGCCCGCGCCATGGAAGAAGTCAAACAGCAGGCCCGCGCCATTTTAGCGGGGGAAGAGCCGGTGGCCGAGGCATTCCCCTATCCCCTTGCGTTTAATCTATTTCCCCACAACTCGCCCCTCAACGACCAGGGCTACTGCCAAGAAGAAATGAAAATGGTAAATGAAACCCGCAAGATTTTTGGGGCCGAGGGCCTGAAAATCTCGGCCACCTGTGTGAGGGTTCCCGTACTGCGCGCCCACTCTGAAGCGATTAACATTGAGTTTGGAGCGCCCTTCTCGCCTCAGGTAGCCAAGGCACTGCTGTCTCAGGCTCCGGGGGTCAAGGTGGTCGAAGACTGGAGCCGCAACTACTTTCCCATGCCGATCGAGGCCAGCGGCCAAGACGACGTGCTGGTGGGGCGTATTCGTCAAGATATCTCTAACCCCAACGCCCTAGAGCTATGGCTCAGCGGCGATCAGATTCGCAAGGGGGCAGCCCTCAACGCGGTGCAGATTGCTGAGCTGCTGCTAGTCCCCAAGGCGGTAGGGGCAGGCCGTTAAAAAGAAACCTCGGGCGGGCACTGCCCACCACACCACTAGAGCATGGCTCCGAACAGGATATAGTACAGAGGCACTGGAAATAATGGACCTTGAGTCCTCAATTTTCATCTGCCCCCGGTGGTTGTCTTAGCCACAATCATCCCTTGGTCTGACCCGCCAGAGATGAACTTGGTATAATCTCAGGGTTATTGAACGTTTATAGGATGTAAGGCAATCGGGTGACGTATTTTGGCAGAGTGCTAACGGCAATGGTGACGCCATTTTCTGAAGATGGCTCCGTTGACTACGCCGTGGCTGAGCGCCTAGCCGACCATTTGGTCAATAACGGCAGCGATGGGTTGGTGGTGTGCGGTACCACGGGCGAGTCGCCCACCCTAAGCTGGCAAGAGGAATACCAGCTGTATAAGACAGTGTGCGAAGCCGTGGCTGGCCGTGCTAAGGTAGTCGCGGGCACTGGGTCTAACTCGACCTCTGAAGCCATTGAGGCCACCCGCCATGCCTGTGACCTGGGGCTAGATGGGTCGTTGCAGGTGGTGCCCTATTACAACAAGCCCTCCCAACAGGGGCTTTACCAGCACTTTAGCCAGATTGCGGCGGCGGTGCCTGACCTGCCCATCATGCTGTACAACATTCCAGGACGCACCGGCTGTGCCCTGGCGGTTGAGACCACTGCCCGCCTGGCAAAAATATCGAATATAGTAGCTATTAAGGAGGCTAGTGGAAGTTTAGACCAGGCCAGTCAGGTGCGTTATCACACCCCTGCTGAGTTTGGCATCTACTCTGGGGATGATTCGTTAACCCTGCCGGTGCTTGCCGTGGGCGGCTGCGGGGTTGTGAGCGTGGCCAGCCATCTGGTCGGCCCTCAGATTCAGGCTATGGTGCAGGCCTACGAAGCCGGAAAAACCCGGCTGGCCACTGAGATACATTTAAAGTTGCTGCCTTTGTTTAAGGTGTTGTTTATTGACACCAACCCGGTACCGGTGAAGGTGGCTCTGGCACAGCAGGGATGGCCGGTGGGCAAGGTGCGATCGCCCCTGTGTATGGCCGATGAGAGCGTCGGTGCTGCGATCGCAGATGTGCTCCAAAAGCTCTCCAGCAGCGGTGACTTAGCAAAGCGCGTCTAGGCCATGATGACAGGAAAGGCCCGATAATAAAGGCCACCGTCGGTTAATCGCAGCCCCAGCCAGCGGAGCGCGAAAGCTACCTAACCCCGGTCTAGCCGAACCACTCTAGATTTCTAACAACTAAATAACCCGTCTGTTCTTTATT
>JBBSLR010000309.1:0-4548 GCA_038255045.1 Phormidesmidales cyanobacterium | reverse complement strand
GTAGAGCTGCGGGTGGTGGGTCAAGACTCTGCTGATGACGGCGACTGGTTTGACGACGGCGGCGGCGATGACAACCCGGCCAGAGCCGCAGATCGTTCTGCGGCGGCGGGTATTGCCCTCAACCGTCAGGCGGCGGCGGTCAATCTTCAGGCCGCCGCCGCTGCTATGGATGAGTTTCAGGCCCAGATGGCCGCAGGGCTGATCGCCAGCAACGCTCCCTATGGCCTGGCTCTACCCCACACGGCCCTCCTGGGCAGCGAAGGGGAGAGCCTCGGGCTAACCGTCACGGTGACTGGCGATCTGGTAGACGCCCCGCCCCTAGCGCTGGTGGTGCGCCTGTCTGACCCACAGACCACAGCGGCGGTGGCCCTGGCCGCAGTGCCCTTGATCGTCGCCACCCTGCCGGCCACGGTCAATCTATCGGTGACTGCCCCGGCGCAGTTGTCTACCCGGCTGCTGCTGGGGGAGGTGGGGCTGCTAGCGGGGGCCGAGGTGGTGGCTCTCCAGCGGTTTACGGTGACGGTGGATGTGGCTTCGCTGTTTGATGCGATCGCCAACCATGCCGAGACCGAGGCCGCCCTCGGCGTGGTGTTTCCCGCCGATGATGGCGGTGGCGGTGGCGATGGCGATGGCGGTGGCGGCGGCCATGACGCGCTCCCCAACGCAAATCTCAAAACCTGGGATATTGTCGGTCGAGGGGCACCCCCACGGGAAATGCCCATTCTCACCCTGCCCCGCAGCAGCCCCGAGCTGCCCCCTAAAATCTACTATCCCTCGCCCCACGAGGCCGCCACCCACCAGCCATCGCTGCCGCTGGTGGGGCGCCCTAAGCCTGCGGCCCCGGCCAGCCCCCCCAGTGCTGGCCTCCCCGACTCTGGCTCCCCCAGCCCAGAACCAGCCAAAGGGTTAAGTCTACCCCCGGTATCGTCGCCCTCCAGGGCCGACGACCCGATTGCCGTGCTCACCGGGCGGGCACCGACGGCCCCAGGCCGCCAGCCCCGCCGCCCAGAGCCACAGCTGATCTCCCACGAGGCCATGGGGTTTAGAGACCTCAACCTGCAAGACCGCTTTTGGAACCGACTCAACGAACTGGCCGTTAGCCTTCAGCAGGAGGCCCTCGAAAATCGCGCCGAGGCCGAGGCAGGCCCTGCCCCAGCCACCGCCCTAGGTGAGCAGCAGGCTGAGGCGGCGGCTGAGGCTGAGCCGGTGTTCATTCCCTTTGCCGGAGAAGTCGTCATCTACGCAGATGAAGACCCTACCCTCAGAGACGTGACCGCCTCGCCAGCGGACGAAACCTTCCCCGAGGCCGAAACGCCCCTTGAGGTGGTGACCCCACCGATGCCCAGTCTAGAGCTGCCCGAAGGCGATCTGACTGCCGGGGAGCCGTTGGTCGCGACCCTGCGAGTGCCGTTTCACCCCAACCGACTGTACGTCAAGGTTTGGATCACTGACCCCCAAACTCGCACCCTGGCCGATGAGCCTCGCCAGCTGCTCAACCTGCTGCCCAACGGCCAGGGTCAGCTAGAGGGCAGCCTCCAGCTGACGGTGCCCCTAGGCTGTTTAGAGGCCTGGTTTGAGGCGATCGCCATCGACATGGTGACCCAGCAGGAGAGCTACAAAACCTCCGTCAGCCGCGCCATTACCCCCGCCGGGCTGCCGCCGTCGGCCCTAGATGATGAGTTTCAGCTCTAGGTGATCGGTCCAAAGCCTATGATCTGCCCAAAGCTTGAGGGTTGTCGGCTAGGTAGACCGGCAGCGGCAAAAGAACCTTGAGGTTTTGCAACGAATCCTAAGCAAATACCGCACAAAGTAGGGTCTTATACCAAGGATGCCCCTACAATAAGTGGCGGCTTTTCTCGGTGGACTCAATCAATTAGCCCTCGGCAATTAGCCCTTGGCAATTAGCCCTTGGCAATTAGCCCTCGGATTAATCAGGTCTAGTCCAGATTCTAAAACTGCTGGTCGTTGCCTTGGGGCGATGGCTATTTGAGCAATGGCCAACGCAGATAGTTCAGGCAGAGTAAATCAGACTGAATACTGGGGGGTGATCCATCAATCTGCTGATCAGCCGGTCTGGTAAGTGGTTGAGGTCGGGGGTTATCCCTGCTTGCCAGGGCCTAAGGTAAATAGACCTCATCCAAGTCCAGACGTGGAATTCTGCCCGTGGGCAAACTACAGATCCCGAGCTGGACTTGGTATAAACCATCCCCACATCACAAATCGCTATCTAGGACGGGTGACAATGAAATTTATGTCAATTCTCAAAGCGGCTGCGCTTACGGCAGCCACCCTTGGCGTACTGGGCGGGGCGGAGCAGGCCGTTGCTCACAACCACACTCCTTTACAGCCTGCGGCTAGTCAGACCGGCACCCTGCTGGCTCAAGCCTTTGACGCCATTGCCATTAACGGAGCAAATTTTTTGGTGGTCTCAGTGCCGGGCAGTGTATCTCAGCCTCACCGGCTCTACGTGGTTGAGCAAATTCAGCCTAGCCCTCCCTGCTGGACTGTGGCCAACAGCACCGGTGGGCTGACGCAAATCAATGCGCTGTGGAACACCTTTGACTTCTCGGGGGTTTGCCGCCTCCAGCGCGACAGCAACGGCTATGCCGTGCGTCTCAACGGTCAAGATGTGGCCGGGGCGCGCTTTGAGGTTAACCAGCGCGATGGTGATCTACTGCTTCAGTTTGCGCCTAGCACCGTTTCGCGCGATCGCATCACCATTGGCCGCACCAGCGGCATTAGCCCCACCGGCTTTGCCCAGATCCAGCTCAACCCGGGCTGGTCGCTCACTAAGCGCACTTTCAACGGGCAAATCGTCAGCTCTAACCTGGTGTACTTCACCAACGACCTCACCCTAGCCCAACTCCAGGGTGGTCAGACCGGCGGCGGCACCACGCCGCCGGTGACCCCGCCGGTAACGCCGCCCGCCCTGGCCTTTAACGACATTCGGGGCAACCGCTACGCCAATGAAATCACCCGCGCCGCCAGCCTCGGGGTGATCTCTGGGTTCCCTGAAGATGGTACCTTTAGGCCGACTGCATCCCTGACCCGTGAGCAGGCGGTCTCGGTGGTGATTGAGACCGCCGGCAGAATTCTACCTAGCTCGGTCATTGCAGGACGCGATCAGCAGGTCTTTAGCCCGCCCTTCCCCGATGTGGCGGCCAACCGCTGGAGCGCGGTGAAAATCCGTCAGGCCCAGCAGTTGGGCATTGTTACCGGCGATGCCGGTAGCGGCAATTTCCGCCCTACCGACAATGTCTCTCGGGCTGAGCTGATGGCGATGATGTACAAGCTGCAGCTGGTGCGGGCCAACGCTGGCGCTGGCGATGCCACCAGCACGACTCCAGTGCCAGGGCTAGACCCCGCCACCGGTGGTCTGATTCCTAACATCAGCAACCCCCCGGCGTTTTCTGATATCACCGGCCACTGGGGTCAGAACCCGATCAGGCAGATGGCGGCCTACTGTGCGATCGCCACCCCCCTGAACGAAACCGGCACCAGCTTCGCCCCCAACACCAGCGCCCTGCGCGACTACACCGCCGCCGCCGCCGTGCGGGCGATCGACTGCCCCGCCGCCCGGCCCCAGTAAAGCTGGTAGGTGGCTCGTCGGTGCATGTCTGCCGGTGCATTTCTCTAGATGTTTCTCTAGATGCTTAAAAGAGGGTTCCGTGAACCCTCCTTTTTTCTGAGCGCTAGCGCACCGCGCAGAGCAGCCCATAGCGAATCAGGCCGCTGTGCAACCCCTGGCGCATCGGCCCCAGGGCCAGAGCGCCTTGCAATGTCCCCGGCCCGGCCTTAATCAACCCGGCTATGCCCTCAGGGGTGAAAGCCGAGGCAATCACCTCATCCCAAAACGGGGCTACCGCCAGCGACCAGTCAGCCGAGGTCAGGCTGCTAAAGCCGCAGTTGCGGGCGATCGCCTCGTAGTCGGGCAAGGCAATTACGTAGGGCAACCCATAGACCTGATAAATCCAGCTGAGCTGCTGCTGCTCTAGCCAGGTCAGCGGCCCCGCCAACGAATCAGTCGGTCGGTGGCACCAGGTGGCCATCAGCAGTTTGTCGCCCGGCTTTAATACCCGGTAGCACTCCTGCAAAAACGCCACCTTGTCGGGCATATGCTCGCCACTCTCCATCGACCACACCAGGTCAAAGCTCTGATCCTCAAAGGGCATAGCCAAAGCATCCGCCACCTGAAACCGGGCGCTTGGCGGCGCATCCCCCGCCAGGTTAGCCGCCTCAGCCCGCTCAGCGGCCCGCTGGGCCTGCACCGGGCTGAGGGTAATGCCCACCACCCGAGCTCCATAGCGATGGGCCAGGTCGAGGGCGCTACCGCCAATGCCGCAGCCGCAGTCTAGAATTGCCTCCGCCTGGGTTACCCCGGCCCAGGTTAAACATTCATCGATCAGGTCAATCTGAGCCTGGCGACGGTCTTTGCGCTGGCGGCCATCGGCCCCATAGTAGCCGTGGTGCATATGCTCGCCCCAGATCTGCTCCCACAGACCAGACGAGTCGTCATAGAAGGTCTGGATTTTCTTGTACAGCGCATTG
>JBBSLR010000308.1:0-4551 GCA_038255045.1 Phormidesmidales cyanobacterium | reverse complement strand
CGATAGGGCATGGGGAGCAGAGATTATTTCTACAGCGCAACAAGAAAAATTGAAATATATCCCAGCGGTAGATGGAGGTACGTCAATTGAGCAAACCTGACTTCCAGACCATGAGCCAGCGGGATCTACAGACCTACGTTTTGGCTCATCGAGACGACAAAGCAGCCTTTTATGCCTATGTGGATAAGCTACATGCTGAAGCCAACTGGGTTGAAATGCCACCATTCCAGTCCCTAGAGGACGTGGAAGGTCATGCTGAATTTGTTGAGCATGTCCGCAGCAGTTCGGAACCGCGAGACAATGCTCTCTAACTATTCCCATGCAGCGCATCGGTGGGGGTAACTGCCATCAGGTCAAAGGCTATCCACCGTTGGTTGGAGCCATCATCATTCACCGTTGCAAATCCAAAACTCAAAATCCAAAATATACACCGACTACTGTGCAGGGTTTCTTAAACCTCTACAAGCCCCAGGGCATGAGTTCCCACGACTGCGTGGGGGCGGTGCGGCGACTGTCGAGCATCAGAAAAGTGGGCCATGGAGGAACATTGGATCCCCTGGCAGAAGGGGTGCTGCCGATCGCCGTGGGCCGGGCCACGCGCCTGCTGCCCTACTTGCCCGAGGCCAAAGCCTACCGGGCGGTGGTGCGCTTTGGCCTCACCACCACCACCGACGATCTTGAAGGCGATGTGCTGACCGAGCACCCTGCCGACCACCTAGGGTGGTCAGATATTGAAGCGGTGCTGCCAGAGTTTGAAGGCACCATTGAGCAGGTGCCGCCAGCCTTCAGCGCCATTCAGGTGCAGGGGCAGCGGCTCTACGACCTGGCCCGACGCGGCAAAGCGGTGACGGTGCCCTCGCGGATCGTCACGGTTCACCAGCTCACGGTGGAGCAGTGGCAGCCGGGCGATCGCCCTGAACTCACCCTAGCGATAGACTGCGGCCCCGGCACCTACATTCGCTCGATCGCACGGGATCTGGGCGATCGCCTCGGCACCGGGGCCACCCTGGCCCACCTCACCCGCACCTGCAGCGGCGGCTTTGAGGCCGAGCACAGCCTCACCCTAGAAACGGTGGAGAGCCTGGTAGCGCAGCAGGCGCTGGAGCTGGTAGATCCGGCGATGTGTCTAGGGCATTTACCGGCGATCGCCCTCCCCGCCGACCTGGCCCGGCGCTGGCAGCAGGGGCAAAAGTTTCCCCCCACTATGGTGATTCCACCGCAGACCCCCCACCGAGTGCTCAACGAGTCTAGCGGCGAGTTTCTAGGCATCGGGCAGCTCGAAGAACGAGAAGAAGGACCGATCCTCAAAGCCAAAATGGTGCTTTAACCTGCATTATTCATAACGCTAAGGAAATGCCTGTCATTCCCGTGGAAACGGGAATCTACGCGAAGCAACCTACTCTCGACTGGATTCCCGCCTACGCGGGAATGACAGCCTTCGACTTCTGTTCTCGTGAATAATTCGGGTTAGGACAGTGCAATCCCAAACTTGTGGATCAGCGGCACGGACTGTAGATCCCCCGCTTCGCCGCCCCCTTAAAAAGGGGGCTACCAACACCCCAACCCACTGCCCCCTTTTTAGGGGGGGGTGGGGAGATCGCCTTCCCCTACTCCTTCGGCACCCACACCGACACCGAACCGGCCTCGCAGCCAAACTCCGCCCAGCCCTCGTCGTTGGTGGTGACAGTGTCCTGAATATGCTCGGTGATGTCGTAGTAGACGCAGTTGGGCTGACCCACCTGCATCCACTTGTGGCCATCGTCGCCGTTGGTCAGCACCACGGCCATGCCGCCGGGGTTGTCTTCGTTGCCCAGGCGAGTCCAGCCGACGGTGTTGGGATGGTCAAAGTAATCGTACTGGTCGCCAAAGGCAAAGGTGCTGCGCACGTGCAAAAACTTGTCGATCAGCCATTTGTGGCTGTCGAGCCAGATCTCGTATTCGCCACCGTCATTGCCGGTGTCTTTGTAGTGGGCACCGTAGTAGTCGGCGTAGAAAATGCAGGGGTAGCCATCCTGGCGCAGCAAAATCAGGGCGTAGGCCAGGGGCTTAAACCAGGGTTCCACCACCGACTCTAGCGATTGCAGCGGCTGAGAATCGTGGTTGTCGACCAGGGTAACCGCCAGGGCGGGCTGTTCTTTCACCAGGGTGTTGTCAAAAATGGTGGTGAGGTCGTAGTCGCCCCCGGCTTTGCTGGCCTCGCTGAAGTTGTAGTGCAAAGGCGCGTCAAACAGGTGTACATCGCCGCCGGTCACCTCAATAAAGTGGTGCAGCGCCCCAATTTCGTAGGACCAGTACTCGCCCACGGCAAACAGTCTGCGTCCGGCGGCTTTACGACAGTGCTCTAGCCACTTAGGAAAGAACCCGGCCCGCACGTGCTTGACCGCATCGAAGCGGAAGCCATCCACCTGGGTGATCTCGGTGTACCAGGCTCCCCAGGCCTTGAGGGCGTCGCGCACCTCTTCCGATTCCATGTCGAGGTCGCAGCCCATCAGGTAGTCGAAAGCGCCTTTTTCGAGGTCTACATTTTCGTCAAACTGTTTGCCCTCAAACAGGTAAACGGCCTCGTAGTCAGGGTTGTTTTCGTCGTAGTCGACGGCGTCAAAATGCCACCAGTGCCATTCCATATCGGAGTATTTGCCCTGGCGACCGGGAAAGGTGAAATGGGTCCACACCTTCACCGTGCGAGGTTCGTCAATGGGTTCATGGCGGTTGTCGTGGCTCATGGGGGTGGCCGTGACCTCTTCTGCCTCATCGCCGCCCAGCATGTGGTTAAACACCACGTCGCCATAGACCCGAATGCCCGCCTCTTTAGCGGCTTTGATGGACTGGATATATTCGTCTTTGGTGCCGTACTTAGTGCGAACGCTGCTCTTTTGGTCAAATTCGCCTAAATCATATAAGTCGTAAACGCTGTAGCCCACGTCATAGCCGCCAGTGTTGCCCTTGTAGGCGGGGGGCAACCAAACGGAGGTGATGCCCGCCGCTGCCAAATCTTTTACGTTGCTGGCAAAGTCGTTCCACAGGTTGCCATCGGGTTCGTTGTACCAATGGAAATATTGCATCATCACGCCATTTGGCTCTGACATAACCCGCAGCATCCTTGAGTAAAAAGTAAAGTAACGTTAGCTCAGGAATTATGACAGATCGGCACCATAAATCTAGTCTACCATTTGGAATATTTCGAAAGAAATACCGGGACACTGGGTGCCCTGACGGCGTTGCTGGACTATGGCTACGATGTTGAAGACCGAGTGGCGCAGATGACCCAGAGCGGCATTGGCAGGGAGTTTGATGGGGAAACGAAGCTCTCCTACAAAGCTAGGGACTATGATCGGTTGCTCAGCACGTTTGTGGACGGAGATCCCCTAGGTTTTGGGGCAAAGGCGGCCTGAGGAGAGCTTATAGTTCTTGGCCAGAGGCTTGATCTAACTGCCGGTGCTGAGCCTTAAAGCGCTGAATTCTCGACTGAATATCACTAGCGGCTTCCTGAATTGCTTGTACGTCAGACCGTAACAAGTGAGGGGTTAAAACGTTGAAAATTGTCTCTAGCTCAACTGAATATTTTAATAACAATTGCGTAATGTCATTTTCGTAGAGGCTGACCCGATCAAAGTCACCCTGGCGATAAAGTGACGGCAGAGCATAAAACTTGAGTATAATAAGGCCTTCAACAGTAGCACAACGGATCATGCGATTCCCAAACGATTGCTCTACCGCGTACTGTTGACTAATTAGCTCGAAAAGTTTGTTTTGCGTCAGCAAAACATCGACCTGCAAAGCACCAAAATTACCCCGGATGAAGTCTCGATTCTCTTCTATAACCGCTAGCTCAGGTAGGCTATCTAATGCCTGCCTTGAAAGAATGAAATCAATGTCTTGAGTATTGCGTCCCTCTATATAGCTGAGCATTGCAATACCGCCAACCAGCAGATATTCGATCTGGCGAGACTCTAGCGTGACAAACAATGTGTCAACTGCCGCTAGTAAATCGCCAGTTTCCATGCTGCTGCCCCAGTTTTTGACATCGAATACTAGTCCATTGCGGATGATATCTGCGATTGTGCTAGTCATCGTTACATTCTCTCAGCCTTGGGCCTCTGTCACTAGCATTCTTTCTTTGCCCCTAGTCTAGAGCTGGCCTAAGCCGTCGCCAACAACATAAACAATTATCTGTGAGTAGTTGTCAAACCATTATCTCCCAGTTAGCAAGCCGTATCCGCAACGCTATTCCTCTGACGGTTCGCCGTCGAGGCGGCGGGGGGTGCGATCGCACCCCTCCAGCGTCTCTATCGCCTCGCCGCCAGCAGCCCCCAGCTCTTTAAACTTGCGCGTTGTCACCAGCACCCGGCTTTCCAGACACCCTGCCGTCTGGTTAAAGGCCTTGACCGAGGCATCGAGACCCCGGCGCAGCTTCACCATGTGGCTGGTGAGAATGGCCATGCGATCGTACAGTTCGCGGCCCAGGGCGCTGACCATCTGGGCGTTTTCGGCCATTTTTTCGTGTCGCCAGCCGTAGGCGATCGCCTTCAGCAGGGCAATCAGCGTGGTGGG
>JBBSLR010000307.1:0-4554 GCA_038255045.1 Phormidesmidales cyanobacterium | reverse complement strand
GGAGAATACGCGCATGATTAATCGTGGAAGCCGCTCGTTTACCCGTCGTGACCAGTTGCTCAAGAGACTGTCGTTCGTCTGCCCTTAAGCTCACAATGTATTTCTTGACCATGCCAGCACCCTGAAGAAAACTGACTTAATCCTATCCCTTCTACCCGGCATAATTTTTTTGACTGAACACTAGTCGAGACAGCCCTCATCGAGGTCTGTGCCCGTCATGGGAGGAAAGGCCGTCGGCTGAATGGGGCGACCTAAGACCACGCCATGGGGCGGTGGGGGCGGCGCTGGGGCAGCCTCGCACAGCGCCTCTACCTCAATCTCGACCAGCATGTCGGGGTTGATCAGCGCCGGAATTTCAACCATGGTGTTGCAGGGGGGGTGGTCGGCAAAGCGCTCTTGGTGGGCGCGAGCAACCTCTTCCCAGCGGCTCATATCGGTGACGTAAATGCGGGTTCTGACCACATCGCTGAGATCGGCCCCGAGTTCTACTAGGGCCTGCTGGATAATCTCAAAACACCGCTGGGTCTGGGCGTAGGCGTCGCCGGGGGCAAAGGTGCCCCCCTGTCCGTCGCTGGGGGAAGTGCCTGAGACAAAGACCTGCTGGCCCACCCGCAGGGCACGGCAGTAGCCAACCTGATCTTCCCAAGGGGTGCCCGAAAATGCCCGCTGCCGTGCCATCGCCCTGCCTATGACTTAAAAACAGACCTAGCATATCGTTTTTCTAGGTTTCGTTATCGAATCGGGGGCGGGGGCAAAATTCTGGATGTTAAGTGCTGTCAAATCTTGCCGCCGGGGAGAAACTTGCCCAGGCTGGATCTTTAAAGTGATATTGGGGTTACGTAGAGCAGGCTGGGGATGAAAGCAAAAACTCTGACTCAAGAAACCGAACGGCTCGATGCCCTGAGGGAATACAGCATCTTAGATACTCCCTCGGAGCAGATATACGACGACATCACGGCGCTGGCCGCGTTTATCTGTGACGTGCCGATCGCCCTGATCAGCCTGATTGATGCCGATCGCCAGTGGTTTAAGTCTAAGGTGGGGCTGAGTTTGCAGGAGACCCCGCGCAACATCTCATTTTGCGAGCACGCCATCCTAAACCAGACCATGATGATCGTCAGGGATGCCCTCAAAGATGAGCAGTTTGCGCACAATCCGCTGGTCACCTCCGACCCCGGCATTCGTTTTTACGCGGGCATGCCGCTCACGACCCCCGGCGGCTATCAGCTGGGCACGCTGTGCGTGATCGATCACCAGCCGAAAGAGCTGTCGGAGATGCAGCAAAAAACCCTGGCGGCCCTGGCCCGGCAGGTGGTCATGCAAATGGAGCTTCAGCGGGTTTCGGCTCAGCTGGCTACGGCTTTAGACAAAATTGATCTGATGGCCGGGCTGGTGCCAATCTGTTCTTACTGCAAAGGCATTCGCAGCGATCAGGGCTACTGGTCTACGGTGGAAAAATTTATCGAACAGCATTCTGCCGTAGAGTTTACCCACGGCGTTTGCGATGGCTGTATGCGCCAGCATTTTCCGGAGGTGGCCAATGTGCTGCTGCCCAAGCGGGAGGCAGACAATGGTTTAGACTCTGACGTAGATCGAGGCGATCAACTGCTGGGTTGACCCAGCCCCTGCGACCCTACAAGCTCTGGCGTTTGATCACCGTGGCGATCGCCTTTTCCACCCCGATGAGCGCCTGCTGCACCTCATCGGCGCTGACGTTGAGCGGCGGCACAAACCGCACCACCTGCGGCCCGGCGGGCACCAGCAGCAGCCCCTCGCCCATGGCGGCTTTGACAATATCTATCGAGGTCACCGCCGCCTCAGGCTGCAGCACCAGCCCGTTGATCAGCCCCCAGCCCCGCACCTGCGCTAGCAGAGTCGGGTCCTGCTGCACCAGCCGCTGCAACCCAAACCGCAGCTGTTCACCGCGCTGCTTGACGTTATCCAGCAGATTTTCGCTCTCTAGGGTTTCGCAGACCGTGAGGCCCACCCGGCAGGCAAAGGGGTTGCCGCCAAAGGTGCTGGCGTGGTCGCCGGGTTCAAACACCGCGCAGTGAGCCTTGCTCAGCAGCGCCCCGATGGGAATGCCGCCCCCCAGCCCCTTGGCCGAGGTGAAGATGTCAGGCTCAATGCCCAGGTTCTCAAACCCCCAGAGGGTGCCGGTGCGGCCCATGCCCACCTGCACCTCGTCGAGAATCAGCAAAATGCCCTTTTCGTCACAGATCTGGCGAATACGTTGGAAGTAGGCGGCATCGCCGGGGCACACACCCCCTTCGCCCTGGAGGGCTTCGAGCATGATCGCTGCCACCTGGGGCGTTTCGGCATCGAGCTCGGCCACCAGCGCCTCTAGGGCGGCGATGTCGTTGTAGGGCACGTAGGCAAAGCCGGGCATCAGCGGGTCAAAGTTTTTCTGGTATTTGGGCTGGCCCGTGGCGGTGACGGTGGCCAGGGTGCGCCCGTGGAAGCTGGCCTGGGCGGTAATAATCAGCGGGTTGGCCATACCGCGCTGGGTGTGGGCATACTTGCGGGCCAGCTTAATCGCTCCCTCGTTGGCCTCGGCCCCCGAGTTGCAGAAAAACGCGCGATCGGCGCAGGAATGCTCCACCAGCCAGTGGGCCAGTGCCCCCTGCTCGGGGATGTAGTAGAGGTTCGACACGTGGTGCAGGGTTTGAATCTGCTTAGTCACGGTCTCAACCATGGCCGGGTGAGCGTGGCCCAGGGTGCAGGTGGCAATGCCAGCCACAAAGTCGAGGTAGCGGCGACCCTGGTCATCCCACACGAAGCAGCCTCGGCCTTTGGTCAGCGCAATGGGGAAGCGCCCGTAGGTGGTCATCACGTCAGTGTCAAACTGAGCCGGAGAAAAGGCTGAGCTGCCGTTGGCTGAAAAGCCGTTGGGCGAAAAGCTAAAGGACTTAAGGGAATTTTGGACGAGGGTTTTTAGGCTCACAGGGGGAAGAGGGGGAGTAAGGGGGTGGATGGGTGACAGCACGACCAGAACGGTGCAAATCACTCCAATAGATTGAGCATAGCGGAAACCCTAAAACAATCAAGGGTCACTCTGAACCAATTGGGGCTAGGTTGCCCGCTGTCGGCGGGGGCGGTATTGCCGAATGCTGCGCAGCTTTTCGCCCAGGTAAGTCAGGTTTTGGGGTTCGCCGCCGTAGCGCCAGCGCACGTAGGCATGGGCGATTTCGTTGGCGGCCTGGGCGAGCTGGGGTGGGGTCTGCTGGTAGAGGCGCTGGCTGTGCTCTAGGGGGGTTTCGGCAGGGGCTTTGCCCAGGCCCCGCTGGGCAAAGCAGGTCAGCATTTGCTGATATAGCCGCTCGGTGGGGGCGAGCTGGCGCAGCCGTCGGTAGCGCCAGCCGCGCCGCAGACCCAAAAATGCCAGCCAGGCGACAAAGCCCAGGGCGGCGGCGATCGCAATCCCCATCATAATCCCCACCCAGCCCAGGGTGAGCAGGGCGTTAAAGCGGCGCACCAGGTAGGCTAAGCCCTCGCTGAGCAGATTGATCAGACCTTCTACCAAACCCACCAGGGGAGAGGGCAGCCAGCCTGCCAGCCAGTTCCAAAACCGCCGCACCAGGCTAAAGGTCTCAGACTCTGTGAGACTGGGGGGGGTCAGCTCGTGGCCGGGGATGGGGTCAAAGCCAAACCAGCCGTACTGGGGAAAGTAGACTTCGGTGAGGGCGTAGGCGTCGGTATTGCGCACCACGTAAAACCCGGTGAAGGGGTTAAAGTCACCTTCGCCAAACCCGGCCACCAGCCGGGCTGGAATATCGATAGAGCGCAGCATCACCGTCAGCACGGTGGAGAAGTGGTCGGGGTAGCCCCCCTGGGTGCTAAACAAAAAGCTCTCGACCAGGTCTTGGTCGCTGGTCAAAAAGGGCAGCTCGGGCTGGATGGTATAGCGCTGTTTGAGGGTCTGGGTCAGGTAGAGGGCTTTCTCGTAGGGGTCGGTGAGGGGGGTCGGTGAGGTGGCCAGCAGCGCTTCGGTTTTGGCCCGCACTGGCTCCACAATATCTTCGGGCACCTGAAGGTAGTGGGATCGCATGCCGGGGGGATAGATGGTGCTGGCTGCTCGCAGCTGGGTGCGATCGCGGTAGGGCACCCGCGACACCACCGAATAGGTCATGCCCTCCTGCAAAATTACCGGCGCTCTGAGACTGCCCTCGGCGTCAATGGCCACCTCTCGGGTGGGAAAGTACAGCTGCCGGGCCTGATACAGGGCCGGAATCAGGTTGGGCAGCCCGCTGACCAGGGTGTAGGTCTGCACCACCTCGCGATCGCGGGCCAGACTGGGTTCCATGGGCAAAAACATCTGGGCCGAAAACCGAGACCGCTGCACCCGCTGCGGGTCGTCGTTGCGGGAAATATTCCACCCCTGGCCGGTGTAGGTGTCAAAGGCCAGCACTCGCCAAAAGCCCGGAGCCTGCGATCGCACCCGCATGACCACCTGGGGGGTCATGGTGCCCCGCAGGTTTTGGTTCATGCGCTGGTTAAAGCCGTAATAAGCGGAGTTGTCGACGACGCCGGGGCCAGTGGCTTTCCCTTGACCTT
>JBBSLR010000306.1:0-4564 GCA_038255045.1 Phormidesmidales cyanobacterium | reverse complement strand
CGGCCCTCAAAGGGGAACACGTAGAGGTGCTGGCCCTCGCGGGTTTTGCAGCTCTCCACCAATAATTCATCGGCGGTGGGCAGGGTCGAGAGCCGCTGCTGGGCGGCGAGAATGGGGGCGATGGTGAGAATTTCGGCGTTGGGGGCGACGATATCGTGGTCAACGGTTAGGGATGGTGCATCGCTGCGCGGATGCACCCTACAGTTGCCATCGTTGGAGGTGATCAGCGTTGGCGCAGCCTCTCCGCAGGAGAATCGCGCCCGTTCTACCTCGCGGCGCAGGTGGTGGCTGAGGGTGTCAGAGATCGCCAGCTGGCCGCCGCCCCAGGTGGGGGTGACGGTGGATTTTTTGCGGGTGCCTTTGACGTAGAGCACCATGTCTTTCAGCTGAAAATATTCCAGCTGCCGCCCGGCGAAAAAGAACACGTCCCCCTGCTTCAGCCGCGACACAAAGGATTCTTCCACGGTGCCGATTTGTTTGCGGTTGGTGTAGACAATTTTGACCGGGGTGTTGCTGGTGATGGTGCCGATGCCCATGCGGTGGGTGCGGGCCAGCTTGGTATCGCTGACTTTATAAACGCCCTCTTCTAGCACCACTTTTTTGTAGCGGGGGTAGGCCCCCAAACACTGGCCGCCCTTTTCGATGAACTCCAAAATCCACCGATACTCTTCATCGGTGAGGTCAGCGTAGGCCACGGTTTGGCGCAAATGCTCCAGGGTCTTTTGCGGCTCAAAGCCAACGCCGCAGGCCAGGGTGACCAGGTGCTGCACCAGCACGTCGTAGGGCTTGTGCTGGGGGCGGCGGGTTTCCATCTCGCCCGTCTCTAGCCCCCGGCGAAAGGCGGAGATCTCCAGCAGCTCCAGGGCGTTGGTGGGCAAGAAAAACACCTCCGAGGTGCCCTCGGGCACGTGGGCGCTGCGCCCCGCCCGCTGTAATAGCCGGGCCAGGTTCTTGGCGCTGCCGATCTGCACCACCCGCTCCACCGGCTGAAAATCGACCCCCAGATCGAGGGACGAGGTGCAGACCACCCACTTGATATCGCCCGATTTCACCCCGGCCTCGATCGCCTCCCGCTCCTTTACATCAATCGATCCGTGGTGCATGGCAATTCTTTCGGCCTCCTCCGGCAGGGCAAAATTGAGCGCCTGGTACCAGCGCTCGGCCTGGTTGCGGGTGTTGGTAAAGATCAGCGTCGACTTTTCCATATCCAGCGCCGCCACCAGGGTCTCAAACATGCGCAGGCCCAGGTGCCCCGCCCAGGGGAACGTGTCCACCGACTCGGGGCAAATGCTGGTGATCACCGTCTCCCGCTTTAGGTCGGAGCGAATGATCACCGGCTCGGGGCCGAGGCCCACGGCGGTCTGGGCGGCTTCTGCCAAATTACCCAGGGTGGCGGAGATCGCCCAGGTGCGGAGCTGGGGCTGGAGCGATCGCAGGTGCCCCAAACACAGCTCCGCCTGGGTGCCCCGCTTCGAACTGATCAGCTCGTGCCACTCGTCGAGAATCACCCCCTGCAAATGGCCAAACCGCTTGGCCCCGTCTTTGTAGGACAGCATCACCGCCAGGGACTCGGGAGTGGTGATGAGGATATGCGGCATGTTCTTCAGCTGTTTGGCCTTGCGGGAAGAGCTGGTATCTCCCGTGCGCGACTCGACGGTGATGCCCCAGCCCATCGCATCGATGGGGGCTTTGATGGCTTGCTCAATGTCGCGGGACAAGGCGCGCAGGGGGGTGATATAGAGCAGCTGCAAGCCGTCTGCCGGGCTGGCGATCATCTCTGCGATCGCCCCCATCACCGCCGCATAGGTTTTGCCCGACCCGGTAGGCACCTGCACCAGCCCGCTGCGGCCCGCCAGGTAGGCGGCCCAGGTCTCGGCCTGAAATGCCAAGGGCTGCCAACCACGGGTGGTGAAATACTGGGCGATCGGGGCCAGGCGCGGGTCAAATGTCACAGGGGTTATTGAAGGAAGATCTCAGCTGCCCCATCACTGTAGTTGCAGAGGCTCCTCGCCGTCCCGGGGGCGTGGTGACTAGCCGCTGAGATTTCCCTAAAATGCACCGATGGGATATATATGTACGGGTGCTTGTCATAAATCAAACCGGATTGCCCTATGTCCATCACCAAAACTGAGGCCAAGCAGCTGCTTGAGCGCATGATTTTTGAGGCCACCGACCCCCAAGACTGGGTGCAAGACGTATGGGGTCTCAGCCCGCTCATGGGTGACAGCGCCGCCAAGCTGCTTGAGGCTTTCTACATTTTGATCGACTGTTGCCCCGACGAGCAGCTCGATAACCTGATCAAGGGGCTTTACCGCGAAAAACTAGAATTCTAAGAATTCTGGCTTGGGAATTTTGGCTAGGAAAGTCCTCCTCACCTACCCCCCTTCACTATTTCCCAGTGCCACCATCCCTCGCCAGGGTAGACCCGTAGGTCTGCCCCTAACCACCTGGACAGACACATAGGTCTGCCCCTACCCCCCTACCCCACCACCTTTTGCTTGATCAACTCAAACACCGCCCGCATACCCATGGCCTCGCCGCCCTCGGGGCGACCGGGCAGGGTGCGAATGTTCCAGGCCATCAGGTCGAGGTGAATCCAGGGAATCTCGGGCCGGATAAACTCCTGCAAAAATAGGGCGGCGGTAATTGACCCGCCGTAGGAGCTGTTAGAGATGTTTGAGAGGTCGGCCACGGAGCTTTCGAGCATGGCTCGGTAGGGCTGGTGCAGGGGCAGCTGCCACAGGGGGTCATCCACCGCCAGACCACAGGTCAGCAGGGCGTCGGCCAGCTCGGGCCGGTTGCTAAAGCAGGCGGGCAGCTCGGTGCCCAGGGCAATGCGGGCCGCCCCGGTGAGGGTGGCAAAGTCAATCACCAGCTGGGGGGCTGGTTCTTCGCACACCGCTTCCCAGAGGGCGTCGGCGATCACCAGCCGCCCTTCGGCATCGGTGTTGCCCACTTCCACCGTTAGCCCCCGGCGAGAGGGCAACACATCTAGGGGGTGAACGGCGTTGCTGGCAATGCTGTTTTCTACCGCCGGGATCAGCACCCGCAGGCGCACAGGCAGCTGGAGGCCCATGATCATCTCGGCTAGGCCGAGCACGTTGGCGGCCCCGCCCATGTCTTTTTTCATCAGCTTCATGCCGGCGGCGGGCTTGATGTCGAGACCACCGGTGTCAAAGCAGACGCCTTTGCCCACCAGGGTGACTCTGGGGGCGTTGGGGTCGCCCCAGGTAATGTCGAGCAGCCGGGGCGCCTGGCTGTAGGCACGGCCCACGGCGTGAATCAGGGGATAATTTTGGCTGAGCAGGTCGTCGCCAACGGTGACGCTGAGGTTGGCAGAGTGGCGATCGCACAGCGCCTGGGTCGCTACCTCTAGCTGCTCTGGCCCCATGTCGCCCGCCGGGGTGGTAACCAGGTCGCGCACCAGATGGGTGGCCGCCGTGGTGGTGGTGACGTAGGCGTAGTCGGCCCCCTCGGGCATGAGTAATTTGGCCTCGGGGGCCAGGGTAGGCCGCTTGTACTGGGTAAAGCTGTAGCTGCCCAGACACCAGCCCAGCCACAGCTTAGTGGCCATCTCCGGGGGCCAGTCATCGCCTAGGGTATAGGTTTGGGGGGGCAGCGCCTTGGGCAGATGGCCCAGGGACCAGGTGTCGATGGCTTTGGGCTGGCCCACCAGTACCTTAGCCAGGGTGCCGCCCTCTCCGGGGATCAGACAGTGGGTGTTGGGGTCTCCCTTAAACCCGGTGGCCAAGGCCCAGGCTTGGCTGTCGGCGTGGTCTTGGGAGAGGTCAGTGGGGCTTACCAGGTGGATCGGTATCGGCGTTGACAAGGGCCATTCTCCCGGAGTAGAACACAGGTCAATTAGTCTATCGGAGTTTTGGCCTGAAGACTGCGTCTAGTCTAGCGGGGGCGGGGCGAGCTGCCAGTAGCGATAGCTGGCGTAGGCCATGGTGAGCACACCGGCTGCGATCGCCGACTCGTCTACCTCAAATTTGGGGTGGTGCAGGGGGTAGTTGACCGCGCGATCGGTAAACCCCACCCCCAGGCGAAACATGGTGCCCGGCGCGTGCTCCAGATACAGCGAAAAATCTTCGGCCCCCAGGGACGGCTCGTGGATAATTTGCAGGTACTCGCTGCCCAGGGCCTCGCTGGCGCAGCGGGCGGTGAGTTCGGTCAGGGTGGGGTCGTTGAGCACCGAGGGCACCCCCCGGCGATAGTTGACCTCGTACTTGGCACCGTAGGGCTGGCACACCCCCGCCACAATCGACTCAATCCACTGGGGCAGGTGGTTGCGGGTGTCGGGGTGGAGCGATCGCACCGTGCCCAGCAGCTTCACGGTGTCGGCAATCACGTTGGGGGCGCGCCCGCCCTGGATTTGGCCGATGGTGAGCACGATCGGGTGCAGCGGATTTTGGGTGCGGCTGATCGCCTGCTGTAGCGAGGTGATCACCTGGGAGGCAATCCAGATGGCGTCGATCGCCTCGTGGGGCCGCGCCCCGTGGCCCGACTCCCCGACAATAATGATCTCTAGATCGTCGGCGGCGGCGGTGAGCGCTCCGTAGCG
>JBBSLR010000305.1:0-4576 GCA_038255045.1 Phormidesmidales cyanobacterium | reverse complement strand
TGGGGTCAATGGTGCCCTCGATATCTTGAATGCGCTTGACATAGCCGATGATCTCGGTGCCGGTGACCTGGCGGAGGATCTTTTTGGCGATCGCCCCCGCCGCCACCCGACCAATGGTCTCCCTCGCCGACGATCGCCCGCCGCCCTGGTAGTTGCGCAGGCCGTATTTGGCGTCGTAGGTGGCGTCGGCGTGGGAGGGCCGATAGGTGGTGACCATCTCGCTGTAGTCCTGGGGCCGAGTATTCTCGTTGCGCACCAGAATCGATATTGGCGTGCCCAGGGTTTGGCCCTCAAATACGCCGGAGAGAATTTCGCAGCGATCGCTCTCTTTGCGGGGCGTGGTAATTTTGCTCTGGCCGGGGCGGCGGCGATCTAGCTCGGCCTGAATCTCTTCAGCGGTGATGGCCAAGCGGGGCGGGCAGCCGTCAATCACCACCCCGACGCCACCGCCGTGGGACTCGCCAAAGGTGGTAATGCGAAATAGATGCCCAAAGGTGTTGCCCATAGATCGGTAGTGCCAGCGTCGGCCAAAGGTAAGCTCTACTGATCCTATACCAAGTCCAGCCCAGGATCGGTAGGTGGCCCCCAGGCAACATTTCGCGGCTGGACTCAGGCTTGACTAAGGTTGAGCTGAGGAGATCCTCCAGGCAAGAAGATCCGAGCTTCAGTCCAGCGGCCCTAGCTGATGTAGGGGTGGCACTGCCAGTCCTGTCAAGGTGGCTAAACTATTCCCGAAATGCCCATAGGCTACTGGACTCCGGCCACAACCACCCGGGAGTGAACTCCCTGGCTCCTAGCAAAAGTCTGCTAAAGCAGACTGGGGCACTCAGCTGCCAATCCTCTTCAGAGGATTTCGGCTTGGAGCCTTGGACTTCTAGTCCTAGGCTCAGCGGCCAATCCGAGGGATCGACCCCTAAATCGACCCCACCTTGACGGGGCTGGGTGGGCACTGCCCACCATGTGGGAAATTATTTTCCAGAAGTCGCCTTACTTATCTTTCTCAAGCTTCAAATAATAGCGAGGGTTCACCGCCTGGCCGTTGCGGTAGACGTTGTAGTGCAGGTGGGGGCCAGAGGAGCGTCCGGTGCTGCCCAGGTAGCCGACGATGTCGCCCTGCTGAACGCGATCGCCCAGCTTGACCTCTAGCTCAGACATATGGGCGTAGAGGGTTTCGTAGCTGTAGCCGTGGTCGATTTTGACATGGTTGCCGTAGCCACCGTTGTATTCTGCATTGACCACGATGCCCTCAGCGGTGGCTAAAATTGGCTTCCCCACCGGCCCGGCAAAGTCAAGCCCCTCGTGCATCTCATAGCCGCGCCCGCCAAAGGGGTTAGACCGCAGCCCAAACTCTGACGAAATCGACACATCTCCCGCAATGGGCTTACCGTTGGGAAAGGCCGCCGCCTGCTCAGCTTCAGATTCTAAGGTTTTTTCCAGGGCTGGTTTAACCGCCCGAGACAGCATAGTCGTCAGGCTAGGCAGCTGGCGGCGAGCCTGGTCAAACATGGCTTCGGCAGGAGCCTCCCGCGCTACCCCCCCCCTGGGAGGAATTTCGATATCGGTTTCTGGCACCAGGTTACGCTCTGGCAGCTCATTGGGTAGCCCGGCTCGGTCTTTGAGCACCTCGATTTCTGCCCCAATGGCGTTCAGCTCAGTGAGCACTTCGCTGGCTGTTGCAGCCAGGCTTTGGTTGCGCTGGGCCAATTGCACATTTTGATAGAGCAAGACCCCAATCCAGGTCAAGGGTGCTCCTACCAGCACGGCTAGCCCCACCGCCAGCGATAGGGGGCGCAGGGTGAGGGTAATCGGAGACCGGCCGGTTGCCGTAATCAGTACGATGTAAGGCTTGAGCTGGAATCGAACCATAGCAAAACTAGCGTTGCGAGACAGCGACAAAATTCAACCACTAGACCAGAAAATTATACGGGGATCAGGGTGTTTGCACAATTTCGGGGGACGTTTGCACCGTAATGCCGAGGTCAGTGAACGGGGCGATCGCCCTGCTCCCCGGCTACATCTGGCGCTATATTTCGCTTTGTAAAGAATCCGTTACACTGAGTAAAAGACCTAATTTTAGAGAAGCTTGTCCATGGAAGTCACCTGGCTAGACAGCAATTCTTGGTTGATTACCGTCGGCGGTCAGCGAATTTTGGTTGACCCGTGGCTGGTGGGAGATCTGGTCTTTGGCAAGCAGCCCTGGCTATTTAGGGGAGAGCATCCCCAGCCCCGGCCTCTGCCCGCAGGCATTGACCTGATTCTGCTCAGCCAGGGGCTTGAAGATCACGCCCATCCCCCCACCCTAGAGGCGCTAGATCGGGCCATCCCTGTGGTTGGTTCGCCCAATGCGGCCAAGGTGGTGGCAGGCTTGGGCTACAGCCAGGTCACGGCCCTTGGCCATGGCGAGACCTTTACGCTCAATCAGCAAGTCACGATCAAAGCGGTACCGGGGGCGCTCGTCGGCCCCACTCTGGTAGAAAACGGCTACATATTGCGGGACGTCGCCACCGGGGCCTCTCTGTTCTATGAACCCCACGGTTTTCACCGCGCCGAAATCAAGCAAGAAGGCCCGGTGGATGTGGTGATCACTCCGGTGCTTGATCTGACGCTGCCCCTGATCGGGCCAATCATTCGCGGCCAGCAGGGAGCGCTAGAGCTGGTAGATTGGCTGCAACCCCAGGTGGTGTTGCCCACCGCCGATGGGGCTGAGGTGACCTACAGCGGTGTCCTGATCAACTGGCTAAAGGCGATCGGCAGTGCCCAGTCGCTGCAGGCGGCGCTCCAGGCTAAAGGGTCGTCAGCCCGCGTCTTGAGTCCTACGGTGGGGCAGCGGGTGGCGCTCGATCTGTCTCCCCGTCAGCCAAAATCAGCGGCGGTTTAGACGCTGCACCCCACCTTCCTATTGGGGATCAGGCATCTCGGGGATCAGGCATGTCGGGGATCAGGCTATCCAAGTGATCCGGTCTTCAGGTAACCTTTGCTTAAGGTTAATCAACTTTTGAGAAGGATCTATCACCAATGCCATACACCACCGAAGATGGCGGTCGCCTCAACAACTTTGCCAACGAGCCCAAAATGTACGAGGCCGAGCCGCCGAACCCTAACCAAAAGCGCAACTATTTAATTTTGGGTGGGTTAGCGCTGGCCCTAATTGCCGGGCTCATGGTGGTTGCGGTATCGGTATCCTAGCTCCCTAGGCGGCATGGTGCATCGTCCCCAATGGTTTGAGGGTGGCACGGGCAGTGGCAAAACCGCCTGGCTCCTCAACCAGCTAAATTCTGAGGCCGCAATGGCTCTGCCCCCAGATCAGGCCCTAGATCAGGGACAGAGCCATTTGGTGTTTGCGGTCAATGGCGACAACCGCCTGCGGCTGGCGGCGCGGATTGGGGATGAGGCCCCTCGGGCAGCGGCGGTCACGACCACCCCCAGCAGATTTATTGAAGATGAAGTGACCCTGTTTTGGCCGCTGCTGATTGCCGAGCTAGGGCTATCGCCTCAGTTTCCGATGCGGCTGCGACCGGAGAATGAGCAGGAGCTGGCTGCGGCCCTGTGGCGACAGCGTTTGGCCGACGGCACAATCGCCGTGGAGGGCTGGCTAGAGCCCCAAACCGTGCGGCGGTTTTTAGATTTTTTGCAGCAGGCGGCTGGCGCGGGTATTGCGGCAGAAGATTTACTAGTGCTGCTGCCCGAGGGCATACCGCCAGGGTTTGCTCCGGCAGGGGTGTGGCGAGCAGTGGGTCAGGCCCTAGTCGATTGGCGAGACTGGTGCCTGGCGCGGGGGCTGCTGACCTACGGGGTGATGGCCGAGCTGTACTGGCGGCATCTGCTGCCCCACCCTCTCTACCGAGAAAAGCTGCTGGCCCGCTACGGCGGCATGTATCTCGATGATCTAGATGAGTATCCGGCGATCGCCGCCCAGTGGGTTCAGGTATTTATCGATCACGGTCGCCCGGTGGCGATCACCTGGAACCGCGACGGCCAGGGGCGGGTGGGGGTAGGGGCCGACCCCGATACCCTGGAGCGGCTGCGAGACCAGTGCGAGGTGATCGACCAAACCACTCCAGCGGAGAACTCTCTGGCCTACCGCTGGGCCGACTCGGTGGTGGAGTGGGTGATGAACCCAGTGGCCCTGCCAGAGCCGCTAGATTGCTTTCAAACCCTGCAAACCGTCTCTCGGGGGCAGCTGCTGCGGCAGACGGCAGAATGGGTGGCCGCAGCGGTGCAAACGGGCGGGGTGGCCCCCCACGAGATCGCCATTATTGGGCCGGGGCTAGATGCGATCGCCCGCTACACCCTAGCCGAGATTTTGGCCGACAAAGGGCTACCGGTGGCTTCTCTGAGCGACCAGCGGCCCGTGATTCACTCGCCCCTGGTGCGATCGCTGCTCACCCTGCTGACCTTTGTTTACCCCGGCCTGGGCCGGTTGGCCACCGCCGAAGACGTGGCCGAAATGCTGGTGGTACTGAGCCAAATTCCCCAGGCCGCAGTGGTGGGGCCGTGGTTTGAGTCGGTGCAAATCGACCCGGTGCGGGCCGAGCTGCTGGTCGACCACTGCTTTGCCCCTAGCCTTGAGCAGCCC
>JBBSLR010000304.1:0-4578 GCA_038255045.1 Phormidesmidales cyanobacterium | reverse complement strand
GGCGATCTTTTGCAGGTCGACATCCTTAGAGAAGGTCTTGCCGCGGGCGTGGACATTGAGAATTTCAAGGCGACCGGCGTAGTCGGGCCGATCAACCACCACCTGGCGGTCAAAGCGACCGGGGCGCAGCAGGGCCGCATCGAGCACGTCGGGGCGGTTGGTGGCGGCGATGATGATGATGCCGGTGTTGCCCTCGAAACCATCCATCTCGGTGAGCAGCTGGTTGAGGGTTTGCTCGCGCTCGTCATTGCCGCCACCGAGGCCTGCGCCCCGCTGCCGACCGACGGCGTCAATCTCGTCGATAAACACAATACAGGGGGCGTTGGCCTTGGCCTGCTCGAACAGGTCGCGGACGCGGGAGGCACCCACACCGACAAACATTTCGACAAACTCAGAACCGGAGATAGAGAAGAAGGGCACCCCTGCTTCACCGGCAACAGCCTTGGCCAGCAGGGTTTTGCCGGTGCCAGGAGGGCCGACTAGCAACACACCCTTGGGAATTTTCGCGCCGACGGCGGTGAAGCGATCGGCGTTCTTGAGGAAGTCGACCACTTCGGTCAGCTCTAGCTTGGCCTGCTCAATACCGGCCACATCGCCAAAGGTGACCTGGCTTTGGGGCTCCATCTGCACGCGTGCTTTGGATTTACCAAAGTTCATCGCCTGGTTGCCGGGGCCGCTCTGGGCACGGCGCAGCACAAAGAACAGCACCCCCAGCAGCAAAAGGGGAATCAATAGGGTGCTAAAGGCCCGCACCCAAACGCTGTCGTCGCTCTGGGGGGTGACGACGATATCGACGTTGTTGGTCTCGAGGGTGCTGATCAGCTCTTGGTCGTTGGGCAGGTTGACGATCACCTGGCCGTTGCCTTCGGGGTCTGTGAAGCGGGCGCGGGTGCGATCAGCGCTGATGCTGACGCGCTCGATCTGATTATTTTGCACCGCGTCTAGAAACTGGCTGTAGCGCCAGGTCTGGGTCTCGGGGCCAGAACCGTCAAAAATTGCGGTCGCTAGGGCAATGACTACAACGACCAGCAGGGCGTATAGGCCTGCATTTCTCCACCGTTTGTTCACAGGGCTAATGCCTCCACTAATGTCTTGGAATAAACCGTTTCTCAGAAATCATTTCTAAGAGACTGTTTTTAGAGCCGAATCTTATACAGACTGAAAAGATTAGAAGGATATTAACTTATGTTAACGTCATCTGTCGGAATGGGCTAATGAGATGCCGAAATTGACGGCTAATTTTCCTTGAACGCAGCCTGCAAAGCCTCTAGGGCAGGGTGCTGGGGGTTAAACTCCAGTCTACTGCGATCGCCTAGAACTGTGTGAATCGGCACCACCTGCACCCCTGAGTTGCTATAGGCCAGGGCCTCAAAGGTGTGGAACACGGCGGCGGGCCAGGGGTCTTCTCGGATCGGCTGGCCCCGCTGACTCAGGTAATGCACCAGGTGCAGGCGGGTTACCCCCGGCAGCAGGCCAGCCCCCAACGCGGGGGTATGCCACTGGCCCCTAGCCCAGCCCCAAAGGTTGCCGGTGCTGGTTTCTAGCCACTGTCCCCGAGAGTCGGTCAGAATGGCTTCTTTAGCGCCGTGATGTTGGGCGGCCTGTAGGGCGAGCCAGGCTCCCAGGTAGTTGCCGGTTTTGTAGCCGGGGTGCGATCGCCGGTACAGCTTGCCCTCAGCTATCCACACCGCGATTCCCTGGGCTTGCATCTGGTCTAGCTCCGGCGATAGATGGCGCCCGGTCACGAGTTCACGGCCATCGGGAAAGCAGGTAATTCTCACCACGGGGTAGTCTGCCATCACGACTGCGGCCCCCTGCCGCACCTGAGCCCAATCGGGCTGGGGCCAGCTAAAGTCTCCCAGAGCCTGGGTCAGGCGATTTTGGTGGGCCGCCCAGTGGGTCAGAGGATGATCGAGATTATTGCCATAGACCCGCAGGGTGGTGAACACTGTTGCGCCGTAGAGCAGGGCGGGCTCGTTGACCGCCAGGGCGAGGTCGTCGCCGGGGGAGTAGGTGCCGTCGAACCAGTGGGGCATGGGGGGCAGCGGCTATGAATGGCTAAAGGTTTTAGGGGTTGAGCTGAGCGCGAATTTGGTCGGCCACTTGGCAGAGGATCTCGACTCCAATTGCTCGACCAATGGCGGTGGCTTCATCGAGCGATCGTTCTACCCCGGCGCTGTCGCCAAGCTGTACCTGGGTGTTGACGATAAACATAAGCAGTGTGCGGCCCTGGCTATAGCGATCGCCAATGCTGACAAAAATCTCCTGGGCCTGCAAAAAATAGCCCATCGCCTGCTGCGGCTCCCCCTGCAAACTCCCCACGCCCAGCAAAGCGATCGCCCGACCGCAATCAGTTCTGGCGAGCCTTCAATATAGTCGTTGGCACTAATTTGGGTTTGCCCGCCCGCCGCCGCTTCAATCAACAGCACAGCGTCGGGTTGGGGCTCGTTATCTAAATCTAAACGTACAGTCGGCGCATCGCTCAAGTCTACGCCGGGTGTTAAGGCTTGGTAGACCCCCAGCCACGTCATCACTCGGCTATGAGGTTTGCCGTGTTGCCGATGGCGTAGGGGAGAGGCCACGTAGACAATTCCTTCAATCAGTTCTGCTTTTTTAATGTCGGGAGCCGCCGCATACCGCCGCTGAAATTCTGCGCGCGACAGGCGATCGCCGCTTTCCAAAGGAGGGTAGTGCGGCGTTGCCTTGAAGGGTGTGCTAAGTGAGTACTCTCTGACCATTGGCCTATCCCCAAAATTGCCCAAGGGCGTTCCCCTAGGAAAACCGCTCTCCTGACTTCCATCCTAGCCCGACCTACAAGCTACGACCTACGGTTAACACGTCGTACAACCCCCAGATTGCCATCGGGCGCATGTAGTGGCAGGCGCGGTAGGTGCCCAGGGCGGTGATCGCCTCGGGAGTGCGAAATTGCAGGCCATAGCTGTAGATTTGCTGGATGACGGCATCGGCGATCGCCCCAAAGCCATAGCCTACAATGGTGGCAACCTGATCGCCCCCTTGGAGCCGCTGCGATGGAACCCGTGAGCCTAACTGCCGCCGCGATCGCTACCCTGGTAGCGACCAAAGCCTTTGAAAAAACCGGCGAAAAACTGACCGATAGACTGTGGAACCTCGTTAGCAGCTTTCTCGCCACCCTGCGAAAGCAAGACCCCAAAACCGCTGAGGCCATTGAACAGGTGGCCCAAAACCCCGCATTAGCTGACCAACAGCCCGCCACCCACGGCACCGCCGCTCTAGTCACAACCGTAGAAGCCTTGGCAGTCCAAGATCCTGAGCTACAAACCTCAGCCCAGGCGATTCAAACGGCGGTGCAGGCCCAGCCGGGGGAGATCGTGAATATGACTCAGCTGGCGGAGAAAATCGGTGTCGTTAACCAGGGCACCATCGTCAACCAACAAAACACCATCAACCTGTAGGGGCCAGCCGGTGGTTGAAAAAATTGGCGTTCTCAACCTGGACACGGTTGAGAACCAGACCAACATCATCACCATCTACGAGGCCGAAAAGGCTCGACTGATTTATAGCGACCCCCTGCCCGACCTGCGCTACTTTCAGGGGCGACAGGCTCAGCTTGGCGACTTGACCACCTGGCTGAAAGATGGCACCACCGCCATCATTGGCGTACGGGGCGAGGGGGGCATTGGCAAAACCACCCTGGTGGGCAAAGCCTTTGCCGACTGCCCTGGCTTTGCCAGCAAGTTTTGGGCCGATGTGCGTACTGGCACCACTCTGTCAGCCGTGGCCAGACGAGCACTGCCAGAGCTGGGGGTGCCCCTCGACCAGGTGCAGGCCATTGACGACAAAGACCTGCCCCAGCGGCTGCTGCGCCATCTGCAAACGGGTCGCTACCTGGTGGCGATCGACAACATGGAGTCGCTGCTGACGCCGGAGGGGGAGTGGCAGGGCGGCTACGCCGACTTTTTGAGAGAGTTTCAGCAGTTGGGTAGCCCGAGTGTGCTGCTGTTGGCCAGTCGAGAATACCCGCCCAGGTATTTTGGCTGGCGACAGTCGGAGTGGCTGCTGCTAGATGCAGGGCTAAGCCCAGTGGAAGGGGCGGCGCTGCTGGTGGCGCTGGAGGTAGAAGATGATCCGGCACTGGTATCTCTGGCCCAGCGGCTACAGGGCAACCCTTTGGCCCTCACGCTAGTGGCAGGGTGGTTGCGCCATGAATATCGACCCGGCAACCGCCGGGTGAGTAATTTAGAGCAGTTCGACAACCTGTTTCAGCTCAGGGGCGATCGCCCCTATGAGACCAATATCAGCGCCGAGGAGGTGCTGATCTGGAGCCTGGATCGGCTGGCTGAGCCGCTGCGCCACCTGCTGAACCAGGTGAGCGTGTTTCAAAACGAGTTTACGGCGGAGATGGCTGCTGCTCTGGTGCCAGAGCCACCTGTGACGGATGCTGATCTGCGCGATTTGGATCGGCGATCGCTGCTGCAAGAGCTGCCCCAGCCTAGCGCCGCTGGGCACCTACAATTTCGTCTACAGCCTCGCATTCGCGAGTTTGTGCAGCGGCAGGCAGGCGATTTGACCACCGCCCACGAGCGGGCGATCGACTAT
>JBBSLR010000303.1:0-4614 GCA_038255045.1 Phormidesmidales cyanobacterium | reverse complement strand
GTCTCCAGCCCTGTCGCGGCTAGAGCCGCTGCTGCTGGCCGACCTGGCCCAGCTCTTTGGCCTGGGCGAAAAATCTGGGGGACTGCTGACCAGCGGCGGCAGCCTGGCCAACTTGCAGGCGCTGACCGTGGCTCGCAACGTCAAGCTCGACTGTTTGCAGAAGGGCCTGGCCGGTGGCCCACCGCCGGTGATTTTTGCCTCGGAGCTAGCCCACACCTCGATTCAAAAGGCGGCGATGGGTCTGGGGCTGGGCCTAGAGGGGGCCGTGCTGGTGCCCACCAACGCTAACGCGCAAATGGATGTGGCCGGGCTGGAGGAACGGATCTTAGGGGCGATCGCCCAGGGGCAAAAACCCTTTGCGGTGGTGGCCACGGCGGGCACTACCGTGACCGGCAACATTGACCCGCTGCCAGACATTGCCCGCATCGCCCGTCGCTATGACCTGTGGTTCCATGTGGATGCGGCCTACGGCGGGGCGATCGCCTTCTCGCCTACCCACCGCCACCGGCTGAGCGGCATTGAGCAGGCGGACTCGGTCACCTTTAACCCGCAGAAGTGGCTATACGTGACTAAAACCTGCGCCTCGGTGTTGTTTCGCGACCTGGGCCTGCTGCACAGCCACTTTCGGGTGTCGGCCCCCTACATGAATACTGAGGCCGACTGGGTTAACCTGGGGGAACTGTCGGTGCAGGGCACCCGCCACACCGATGTGCTGAAGCTGTGGCTGACGCTCCAGCACCTGGGCAAGGCCGGCTGTGCCGAACTGATCGAGGCCAGCTACGCTCTCACCGCCCACTTTGTAGCCCAGGTGCGCCAGCGGCCCTACCTGGAGCTGGCCAGCGACCCTGAGATGAACCTGGTGTGCTTTCGGGGCTGCCCCCCGGGGCGATCGCCCGACCAGTGGAATACCTGGAACGCTGACCTACAGCAGCATCTTTTGCAGCAGCACCAGACGTTTCTGTCGCTGCCGGGGTTTCGAGGGCAGCGGTGGCTCAAGGCGGTGTTGCTAAATCCGTTTACCACAGTGGCCCAGGTGGGTGAGCTGTTTTTGGCGATCGACCAATTTGCGGCTGGGTATGGGGTGGACGGATAGGCTGGCACTCACAGCCCATGCACAAGTTATCCACAGAGGCAAAAATATCTGTGGATAACTTGCTGTCTGCGCAATTTAAGGAATTAAGAAAGAGCGGAAACCCTCTCTCAATAACGCGTTTAGCGCGGCAGTAGAAACCTAGAGAAAAATCAGGCCTGTGGAAAACATTGGCCTAGGGCAGAGGAATTGTTGGTAAATAAGACCTTATTCAAGTCCAAAAGCGGAGTCTTCGGCTACGACCACCAGGGAGTGAACTCCCTGGCTGATCGCTCAAGTCTGCTAAAGCAGACTGGGGTGGTCGGCCCCCAATCCTCTTCAGAGGATTTCTGCTTGGAGCCTGGGACTTTCAGTCCTAGGCTCAGCTCAAGTCTTGGGCCTTTTATCATAGAAAAGCTACCCCGGCGGCACTGTAAATCAGAACACCCATTCAGAACACATCTAGGGGGGCGCAGCGATAGAAGTCTAGAATCGGTATGCTAGAGAAGCTCTAGCGCAATCGCTGCATGTTGTTGCGCGCCAACGTTAACTGGGAGATTTTAGATGGTTGGAACTCAACTGGCCGCCCGGGACTTTTTTCGCGCCGCCTACGAAAATCGCTACACCTGGGATGCGGACTTTCCTGGCTACACCGCCGATGTCACCTTTACCCACAATGGCCAAACCTACACCGGCCAGGCCAAAGTCAGCGTCGACCTCAAGCAGGACGTGACTGGCATTGCCGACGAAGCGGCCCAAAAAGCTGTGCAAGGACAGCTGTTCGAGGTCTCCATTCACCGGGTGCGACGCGGGTTTGAAGACAGCCACGGCAACAACACCTTTCGCTACGGCGAGACCCTGGCCGACGATTCGGTAGAAATTCTCATGGGCGGCAAGGCCGAGGGCGATCGCTACCAGCTCAAAGATAACGAAGTCTCGATGGTGCACCGCCACATCCACGGCGTAGTGGTGACCATTCACACCCACAGCAGCCACGACACCGGGGCGGGCTACCTATCGCACCGCTACGACTCGGTCTACCACGACCCCAAAACCGGCGACCAAAAGGGCGGTCTCAGCAATTTTGAAGACGAGTACACCGAGGTGGGGGGCTACCAAATTCTCTCTCGTCGCGCCATTGAAACCGCTACCGAGGGCGGCACCGACTCCCAGGAGTTTGTGTTTTCTAACATCGCTCTGCTAGCTGCCTAAGAACCAGGCCATCTGGTAACGGCTGGCTCTGATCCGCCTTGTCTAGGCAAGGCGGGTTTTTAATCATCTCAAATTATTTACGAGAACAAGCAGTTGAGGGCTGTCATTCCCGCGTAGGCGGGAACCCAGTCGGGAGTAGGTTGCTTCGCGTAGATTCCCGTTTCCACGGGAATGACGGGCATTTCCTTAGCGTTATGAATAATGCAGGCTATGGCGCTGTTTCGTACGCAATATCCCAATCTGCCGCGCCATTCCCTGATGCTCTGTGCGGCGCTGGTGGAAAACCCGATGAATTTGGGTATGCTCTGCCGCACGGCAGAAGCCTTTCGCCTCGAAGCGTTGGTGCTGTCAAACCTAGCGCTGGCTAGGGGCCGCAAGTTTCGCCAGGTGGCGGTGGCCACCCACCAGTGGCAGCCTCTGATCGAATGCACCCGGGAGCAGCTGCCGCAGTGGCTAGCTGACCGCCGACAGCAGGGCTACACCCTGATCGCCCTCGATCTCCAGCCCCAGGCGATGCCTCTTGCTGAAATACATTTTCCTGAGCGGACGGTGCTGGTGCTGGGGCGCGAGCTGACGGGCATTCCCCCGGCGGTGGCGGCGGCCTGCGACCGGGCGGTGGTGATTCCGCAGTATGGGGTGGTGCAGTCGCTGAATGTGCAGGCGGCGGCGGCGATGGCCATATACGCCTACATTTGTCAGTGGGGAATGGCCCCTCCCCCTTAAAATAAGAGACGTAGCGTAACTTTAAGATTTGGCCTATGCCGCCCCGTTGGCCCCGTAAACCGACCCGCGAAGACCCCGCCTACCGCAAGCTAGAAGACCGGATTAACTTTGCGGTGCATGTGGCCGCCTTTACAGCCGTCAACTCTGGGCTGTGGTTTTTTCACACCCTTGACCCGGCCTGGGTGCCCTGGGTGAGCAAGGTGACGCTGGCCTGGCTGCCGGTGCTGATCGCCAACGCTGTCTATATTTTTGCGATCGCAGACTACTCCCCCGCGCCCCTGGCTCCCACCCTCGACCCTGACCCCAACGGAGAACCCTAGCCATGTCTGACGCCTCTACCGCCCGCGCCATAGAGTCCCTAGCCGCCGCCATCGGCGACAAAGTCTACCTGGATGTGGCCAAGTGGCATCTCTACCTGGGGGATGCCAAGCTGCACACCCCCCTGGCCGAAAAGCTGTATCCCCTGGTGACGGGGGACAAGGTGACTGAGGCCGCCGTGGCCGACATTTTGGCCAGCACCGCTGTCTCCCTGGGCGGCGGGCAAAAGACCGTCACCCTGGCCGATTTGATTCCGGCGGCGGGCAAGGCAGATTTGCTGGAGGCGATCGCCGACTACCAGCGCGACCTGTAGCTAGGGGCGGGGCGGCGGGTTGTAGGGCCGTTCATCCCCTGCCCCCGCCGGGAAATCATCCTCAGGCCAAAACTCCATGGCATTCACGTCGATGGTGGGGGTTTTGTCATCGCGCAGGTTTGGCCCCGAGGGCAGCCCGGCGGTGGCGTCGGTAACCGCCTCGCGCAGCTGGTTGCGCAGGCCTCGCGTGCGTCTTTTGACATTGCCCAGCAGGCCACCCAGCTTGTCTTGGGCTTCGGCCTGAATTTTTTGACGGCGATCTTGAGCTTCGGCTCCCAGCCGTTGGCGACCTTCTTGCACATGCTCATTCACCTGGTCGCGCATGGTCTGGGTGCCCTTAACGGCGGCATCCCAACCCCGCCGAGGGTCGGGCATTTTGTCTAAGGGAATGCGATCTAGGGGAAGGCGGTCAAAGGGAGACCTGGAACCCGCCGCCTCGGCGGGCTGCGGTAGACCTTCGCTGATCAAGGGCGCAGCCCGCAGCGCGGTATCTTCGGCCATGATGCGACGGCGACCGGTGCTGATCACCGCGATCGGGTCGAGGGCGTAGAGGCCGGGGGCCAGGTCGCTGGTGACTTCAGGAATAAACAGGTACTGCAGAATGTTGCCGGTGGTAGGGTCAAAACGGTAGTCGACCAGCTGCCCTAGGCGATCGCCGTGGTCTGACCACAGCTCCAGCGCTCCCATGGGCAGGCAGTCTTGCAGATGCTCGTCGATGGCCTCGGCCCGTGCCCCGGCCTTGACCACCACCCCATCGCGCCCAATGGAGCCTATCTGAGTCCACAAAAATCGCCGACTCTGGCGATTTAGCAGGCCGCCAGCGCTACAGCCCAGGCCCTTGACCTGGTGGGTGCGGCCATTGACCCAAACCTCGGCAATAGGGCCAAACTCTTCGGCGGTGTCGAGGTTAATGGCCAAGCGGTTGATCAACTCGCTCTTGAGCATGGTTGAGGGGGATGAGCCTGGCATGGTAGCACTC
>JBBSLR010000302.1:0-4622 GCA_038255045.1 Phormidesmidales cyanobacterium | reverse complement strand
GGCAGTCGGCCACGTCGCCCAGGGCGTAGACGCCAGGGCAATCGACAGCCTCTAGGGTGGGCTGCACTACGATTTGCTGGCGATCATTGTGCTTCAGGGGCAGATCGGCGATCGCGTCATTGACCTTGGTGCCCACGGTCCACAGCACCAGATCCACCGGCAAAATGTCGGTCTGCTCCCGGAAGGTGAGGCTGATGGTGTCGGCCCCGACGCTCTCCACGGCGGTTTCGAGGTCAACCCATACGCCCAGGTCAGAGAGGGCTTTTTGAGAGACTTCGCGGTTGTACTCGGGCGAAGTCCGCAACAGAGTATCGGTGCGCTCGATCAGGCGCACGCGCCCCCGCTCGCCCAAATGCTCGGCCACTTTGCAGGCCAGCTCCACGCCGCTGTAGCCACCGCCCACCACCGCCACGCGAATTTTCTCGGCGTCGGAGGCTTCGAGGTGCCGCAGACGGTCTTTGAGGTGGTAGGCATCTTGCAGGGTGCGAAAGGCGTGGGCGTGCTCGGCGACGCCGGGGGCCATATCCATGGGAGTGGTGCCGCCGAGGGCGAGCACCAGGCGATCGTAGGGGAGCGTCACCCCGTCGCTGAGGCTGACCCGGTGCTGGTCGAGGTCAACGCTGGTCACGTCCGCCTGGCGAAACTGCACGGGGGTGCCCGCCAGCAGCTCGGCGTAGGGCGGGGCAATTTCCCAGGTTTGCAGCTCGTCGGTAACCAGCTCGTAGAGCAGGGGCAAGAACAGGAAGCGATCATTGCAGTCTACTAGGGTGATGGTGGGCGGGGTGCCCTCCCAAGGCAGATTGCTGAGGCGCAGGGCGGTGTAGAGGCCGCCGAAGCCGCCGCCGAGAATGCAAATGGATTGGGGAGCGTCTGCCATGGGTGTATGTCTGTTGCTAAGGGCCTGTGATACCTCTTCTACCTTCTAACCCAAAATAGAGAGAGTCATCCTGATTTTCGGAGATTTCTTTTGGCTAGAGCGTCAGACTTTGAGATGCGATCGCCCCGCCAAGAGGCGCTGGCTGGGGCGCGAGACATTGTGCCGCTGATTGTGGGGGCGATTCCCTTTGGGATTATTTTTGGCACCCTGGCTGAGGGCAGCGGCCTGTCGTTTGGGGCGACGGTGGGCATGTCGGCGTTTGTGTTTGCCGGGTCGTCGCAGTTTATTGCCCTGGGGCTGCTGACGGCGGGCAGCACCCTGCCCCTGATTGTGCTGACCACGGTGGTGGTCAACCTGCGCCACATGCTCTACGCCGCCAGCCTGCTGCCCTACGTGCAGGGGGCATCCCAACGGTGGAAGGCGGCGATCGGGTTCTTTTTGACCGATGAAGCCTTTGCGATCGCCATTCGCCGCTACCTGCAACCCGACCCCAGCCCCTACAAGCACTGGTATTACCTGGGCGCGGGCGGTGCCATGTACGGCAACTGGATTTTCTGCACCTGGCTGGGGTTGACCGTGGGGCAGCTGATCCCCAACGCGGCGGCCTGGGGGCTAGACTTTGCCATGGTGGCGACGTTTATTGGCATGATCGTGACCTACGTGACGACGCGGCCCATGGTGGGAGCAATTATCGTCGCCGGGGTGGTCGCGGTGCTGGCGAATGGGTTGCCCCATAAATTGGGGCTGATGGTAGCGGCGATCGCGGGCGTAATTACCGGCTACTGGCTTGAAATTCGGCTGTTGCCCTCGACTAGAGGGTTAAAGAGCTGAAGCAAGGGCAATGCGGGCCATTCCACCGGCAGACTTAGCCCCACCCTGGCTGGCCCGCATGGCCGTACGCCCAAAGGACGGCGGCCTCAACTGGCGCTGTGCAGGCTGGTTTGGCGCAAATTTGCCTTAAAGGTCGTGCCCTCTTGAACTTGAGCACGCTGGTTAAAGGCGCTGTAGGGCAAAACCCGCAAAATTTCTGACATGGTGGTGAGACCAGCGGTCACCTTGGCGATCGCCGCTTTGCGAAATGACTCTAGCCCGCATTTGTGCAGGTAGCGATGGAGCTGGGTGAGGGTGCCGTCGTAGATGATTTGGCGGACGGTATCGTCTACATTTAGCAGCTCAACTACGGCTTCTCGCCCGGAGTAGCCCGAGTCAAAGCATTTCAAACATCCTTTGCCAATTCGCCACTGGCTGGCATTGGCCTGGTCGTAGGAAATGCCCAGGGTTTTGAGGTCGCGGGGGCTGGGTTCGTGGGGCACGGCGCAGTGAGGGCAGACCTTGCGCACCAGTCGCTGGGCCACGATCCCCAATAGGGCATCGCTGATCAGGCTGGGGTCCGGGCCAATGTCTTTGAGTCGGGGAATGGCGCTGACGGCGTCATTGGTGTGCAGGGTGGTCAATACCAGGTGTCCGGTGAGCGCGGCTCGCACAGCGGTCTCAGCGGTTTCGTGATCGCGCACTTCCCCCACCATGATGATGTCAGGGTCCTGGCGCAGAATGGCCCGCATCCCCGCCGAAAAGGTCATGCCCGCCGCCTCGTGCACCTGGGTTTGAGTGATGCGCGGCAGGATGTATTCGACCGGGTCTTCCACCGTCACCACATTGACCTGCTCGGTGGCCACCCGCTGCAAACTGGTGTAGAGCGTGCTGGTTTTGCCCGATCCGGTTGGCCCGGTGAAAATAATCATGCCCTGGGGCTGGCGCAGCCAATTCTCGTAAATTTCGAGCGCCGGGGGAGTAAAGCCCAGCTCTTGAATGTTGGTGAACGGGTTTTCCTGGGGCAATAGGCGGATCACGGCCTTTTCGCCGTGGATGCAGGGCAGGGTACTCACCCGCATATCGAGCTCCACATCTAGGTCTGGGGTCTTTGAGTAGCGATCGCCAATGCGAGCATCCTGAGGGCAGCGGCTTTCGGCGATATTCATCTTGCACATCACCTTGAGGGCCACAATCACCCGGCGGCTGATGTCGGGGGGCAGCGTGGTAATGTCGTGCAAAATGCCGTCAATGCGATAGCGCACTAGCAGCCCTTCCCGCATGGGCTCAAGGTGAATATCGCTGGCTCGGTTGCGCAGGGCACCCGAAATAATGGTTTTGATCCGGCTAATTTGATCCGCTGCCTTAGACAAAAATAGCTCGGTAACTTCGCCGATATCCTCCGATTCCATCTCCCCAGTGAGCGGGTTGATCATCTGCTCGGCGTCTATTTTATTGGTGTCAAGCCGCTGGAGGCGAAACCAGGCGTGATAGCTTTTGACGCTGATACTGACGATGCAGATCTCGGTTGGGGTGCGATCGCTCAATTGCTCAATTTGCTCAGGCAATAGCGGGATTGGGCTGCCCAGATAGTAGCGGTTGCGCCACAGCAGCAGCGGTATGACCGGCGGTAGGCCCTGGTGCTCCTGAAATTCTCGAAAAAAGCGATCGCTCACTTCGCGATCGAGCAGCGCCAGATTTACCTGCCCCTGCTCACTGACCAGCAATGAGAGTGCCTGATCTAAATCGAGCTGGCTGTGTCTGAGCTGCTGCCATACCGAGCCTACCGTAGTCATGATTTAGCCTCAACCAAAATTGTGTACTCCTGCTGCTCTGGGGCGACCTGTCGCTCCTAGTCGAAGGACGCTGTCTAGAAAAGTCGCGACCTTACCATCGCCGCCAAGCCTGGGGCGCTGCTGAAACCTGCGGCGACTGATCAAACCCTCAATCTTAATTGCTAAGCGATCTTAATTACTAAAGGCTGGCCTGCCGGTCACGGCACAGGGCCGACCATCACTGTCTAAGAAATAACAGGGCTCGGTATTTTGCACCACTTGCTGAGGGGCCGCCTCTGAAGAGCTACCGCACAGCGATGACAGGTCGCGCACCTGGCCTTCGGTGGTGACCATATAGCAAAACAAAGACACAGCGGGTTCAGCCGGGCGCGGCGGGGACGCTGTATCGGCCAGAGCGGGCGAGTTAAGGGCGATCGCCAGAGGCAGCGTCATCATCCAGCGAGAGAGGGTCGGCATGGTGTGCATCCTGTAATTGAAGGGGGCAAATTGCAGAACAAAACCTGGGCGCTGAAGGGCGCTAAATCAGCTGCATGATTGATCGCGTCGAAATGCCGAGGCCGATGGCGGTAATCGCCACGGCGCTGGCCAGAGGTAGCCACTGCATCGCCCGAAAGCGAGGCATGGGCACTTGCTTAAACACCCGCTTAGCCGAAACCAGCAGCAGGCCCAGGCCCGCCAAAACGCTGGCCAGCCCCAGACTAAATGAGACCACCAGCAGCAGCCCCGAGATCGGATTGCCAAAGGCGATCGCCCCCAGCAGCAGCACCAACGCCGCCGGGCAGGGCACCAGCCCCGCCGATAGACCCAGCATCAGCAGACTGCGCCAGGACATGGCGGTGCCGTCGGGCGTCACGGGCAAATGGCTATGGGAATGTCCGTCGTGGTGGTGCTCGTGGGCAGGGGGGCCGGCGTGACCAGGGTGCTCGGGGACGTGGGAGTGATGCCCCTGGGCATTGTGGTCGTGGGCATGGTGGTCGTGGCCATGGTGATCGGGGGCGGGGGCATTGTTGTGGGCATGGGCGGGAGCCAGTTCACCGTGAGCATAGGTGTGGGCGTTTTGGGCATGGGCGGGAGCCAGTTCACCGGAGGAGTGGCCATGGCTGCCGTGGCCATGGCTGCCGTGGCCATGGCTGCCGTGG
>JBBSLR010000301.1:0-4635 GCA_038255045.1 Phormidesmidales cyanobacterium | reverse complement strand
GCTGGGTTTGCAGACGGTCGATGGCGGCCTGCTGCGATCGCACCCCCGCCTCGGCGCTCTGCACCTCGGCCCGCGACAGGCTGATTGACTCTTGGGCGGTGATGGTTTGGGTTTGCAGGCTGCCCAACTCCTGCTGGCTAATCGCGCCGCGATCGGCCAGGGTTTGATTGCGGGCCAAGTTGGCTTGGGCCTCCGCCAGGGTGGCCTGGGCCTGGGCGAGACCCGCCTGCCGCTGGGTCACCTGGGCCTGGGAAACCGACAGCTGGGCCTGGGCCTGGCGCAGGTCGGCTTGCAGGGTGGCATCGTCTAGGGTGGCGATCGCCTGCCCGGCACTCACCGCATCGCCCTCGCGCACCAAAATCTGGCGAATCTGCAAACCGCTGGCCTGGGGTGCAATGGAGAGCAGGTCGGTGGCCTGGACGCTGCCGTTAATCGCCAGAGTATCGGCCACGGTGGCAGGGGCGGCGGTCGCCACTGTGACTGTCTGGGTAGCCACCGCCGGGGGCGGCTCCGTGGCGTCTGGCGGGGCCGCCTCGCGCCCGCCCAAAATCTGGGTGCCCACCAGGGTGAGCAGCACCCCTGCCCCTACGCCCACAAGCACTCCCGGCCAGCGGCGCGGTGCCCCCTGATCCGCGATCGCTTCGCTATATTGTTGAGATGGGGCCGTATTGTTCTCAACCGATGCACCAGCCGTGGCCTCTAGGGGGTCGGAGGAATGGAGATTCTGCACAAGCACGCCCTTGGGATAACGACCGGAGTAGGTTACGAAATGTTTATTTTCCCATTATGACGTAAAGCCCCTCATCCTTGGGATCGCTTGATTTATCAGGAAAAGTAGCCCCTAAGCCTGTCCTAACGAACTCAGCTCATAGGCTCTAATGACTTGAATCACATCCTCAAATGGGGAAGTTTGGTCTAATAGCTAAATCAGCCAAGTCCAGTTTGGGATTTTTAGTTTTATAGTTTGCCCCCCGGGGAGAGTTTGCCTCACGCCAACGGCTCGACTTCACAACAGCAGGTCTTGGGACATGTTTAACGCCACCGAAATTCTCATCAGTGACTTTGTAGACAAGCTGCGGGCCGGCTATCACCGCACCTATGGCGGCCAAAACCCCGACTACGAAGACATCATCGCCTGGGCGGGCGGCATGGCCCTGGAGAATATCGCCAACAGCGACGCCCTCTACCACAATGTCGAGCACACCGTGCTGGTGGCCCTGGTGGGCCAAGAGATTCTGCGGGGCAAGCATATCCGCGAGGGCGGCGTCACCTGCAAAGACTGGATGCACTTTATTATTTCCCTGGTCTGCCACGACATTGGCTACGTCAAGGGGGTGTGCCGCAACGACCAAGACCGCAACCACCTCTACTCCACCGGCCAGGGCGACGATATGGTGCCGCTCAAGCCCGGCGCGTCAGACGCCGCCCTGACCCCCTACCACGTCGATCGGGGCAAGCGCTTTATTGAAGAACGCTTTGGCGGCAACCCGGTGATCGAGTCCAACATCATCAAGCGCAACATTGAGCTGACCCGCTTTCCGGTGCCCAAAGAAGAAGACCACCAAGACACCCAGCACTTTCCTGGTCTAGTGCGCGCCGCCGACCTGATTGGCCAGCTCAGCGACCCCCGCTACCTCAAGAAAATCGGGGCGCTGTACTACGAGTTTGAAGAAACCGGCCAAAACAAGTTTCTCAAGTACGAGCACCCCGGCGATCTGCGGGCTAACTACCCCACCTTTTACTGGAAAGTAGTACACCCCTATATTCAAGACGGGCTGCGATATCTGTCGCTCACCCAAGAAGGTAAGCAAATAATTGCTAACCTCTATTCAAATGTGTTTATGGTGGAGAACGAGCAAACCGTAATCCACACCTGACCCTCTTCTGCAATCGGCCTATGACCTGGTGGCGCAAGCTTAAAATCAATCGCCTGGCTCAGCTGGGAGCCATTTTGCTGATCGTGCTCTACGGGGTGGCGCTGGGGGCCGACTTTTTTGCCCCCTACAGCCCCTACGAGTCGCAGATCAATGGGTCGCTGCTGCCCCCCACCCAGGTCTACTGGCGCGACGGCGCGACGGGGCGGTTCTTTCCCCATGTCTACCCCACCACCCAGGGGCCGGTGGACATTGACACGGGAGAACGGGAAATCACCGTCGATCGCACCCAGCCCTCCGCCCTGCGCATCTTTCACCGCAACGACCAGGGGCGGCTGACCCTGTTTGACACCGCTGGCCCCGCCCGCATCAACCTGCTGGGCACCGATGAGCAGGCCCGCGACCAGTTCAGCCGCCTGATCCACGGCAGCCGGGTGAGCCTCAGCGTGGGGCTGATTGGCATCGCCATTTCTTTCCCGCTGGGCATGCTGGTGGGGGGCATGGCGGGCTACTTTGGCGGCGCCGTCGACGGGGTGCTGATGCGCTTTGTGGAAGTGCTGATGACGATTCCCAGCATCTATCTGCTGGTGGCCCTGGCGGCGGTGCTACCGGCGGGCATTTCGAGCACCCAGCGGTTTTTGCTGATTGTGCTGATTACGTCGCTGGTGGGCTGGGCCGGGCTAGCGCGGGTGATTCGCGGCCAGGTGCTGTCGCTCAAAGAGCGAGAGTTTGTGCAGGCCACCAAGGTGATGGGGGGGCGATCGCTCTACATCATCACCCGCCACATTTTGCCCCAGACGGCCAGCTACGGCATTATTGCCGCCACCCTGGCGATTCCGGGCTTTATTTTGGCGGAGGCGACCCTGAGCTTTATTGGCCTCGGCATTCAGCAGCCCGACGCCTCCTGGGGCAACATGCTCACCCTGGCCACCAATGCGTCGATTTTGGTGCTGCAACCCTGGCTGGTGTGGCCCCCGGCCATTTTGATTGTGATTACGGCCCTGGCGTTTAACCTGCTGGGCGACGGCCTGCGCGATGCCTTAGATCCACGTACGTTGAAGTAGTCGGCAAAGGGAGTATCAACTGATGGGGCTGATCGAGCTACTGGTGCTGTTGGTTGTGGCGGCTATCTGCGGAGGCATTGGCCAATCGCTGGCGGGCTACACTGCCGGGGGCTGTCTAACCTCCATTGTGGTGGGCTTTATTGGGTCATACCTGGGCCTGCTGATTGCCCGCAATCTGGGTCTGCCCGAGCTGTTTGCCCTGCAAATTGGGGGGCAGTCGTTTCCAATTATTTGGTCCATTGTTGGGGCTACTGTGTTCACCCTGATTTTAGCGCTACTGAACCGCCTGTTTGTCGGACGACGCACTAGGCTTTAGAGAATTTGCTCCGGTGGTAGGTGCAGTCCTAGCCGAGGAGCGAGGTTTCAGGTGTATTCCCTAGGCAGGTCTAGATCGGCCTTAGACGAATGTCACTGAAATAAGCTGAAATCAACCCTCGCAGATCGCCAGAAGACTTGGTCTGCCGTAGGGTGGGCACTGCCCACCAGCCTTAATTCAGTGACATTTGGCCTTAGACTAGTCTAGTCTCGCTGTCGAATGGCATCTGCATGGCAATTTTAGGTCAGTTTATGGGCTGGGCGATCGCGCTTCTAGCGGCGATCGCCCTGTTTCTGAGCAGCTGGATTGTGGTTCCAGCCCCAACCTCGTTGCTCTTGCCTCTGGGGGTGGGTGCGCCGGAGGTGAGTCCGTTTTTGCTGCTGAGCCAGGGCATCTTGCTGGGGCTAGCGCTGCTGATCAAGTTTCCTGGCCCCCTAAAAACCCTGGTCATTGCCATGGCTGCCATGGGTATGGTGCTGAGCAGCCTGCCGCTATTGCAGGTGCCTGCCACAGTGCGGCGGGCCGAGGCCCAAATGCAGCGTCTGGGGCCAGACTACGGCGGTCAGCTGCCGCCCAATGGCCAGCCCTTCCCCAGGTCTAGACCCTTTGCCCTGATAGATTTGGTGCGGGGGTTGCCCGAGGGGGCGATCGCCCCAGAGCGCCAGACTGTAGTAACGCCAGACGGTGCCGCCCTAGCTTTAGACATTTACCAGCCGCCCATTGCCCAGGGGCTGCATCCGGCCATTGTCACCATCTACGGCGGGGCCTGGCAGCGGGGTGAACCGGGCGCAACGGCCCGCTTTAGCAGCTACATGGCGGCCCAGGGCTACACGGTCGTAGCCATCGACTATCGCCACGCGCCCGAGCACCGGTTTCCGACCCAAATAGAGGATGTCCAGGCCGCTTTGGCCTGGATCAGCGATCGCGCTGCGACCTACAGCATTGACCCTGACCGTATGGCCCTGGTGGGGTGGTCGGCGGGGGCGCACCTGGCGATGCTGGCGGCCTACGAGCCTGGAGCCTTGCCGATGCGGGCGGTGGTCAGCTACTACGGCCCGGTGAATCTGGCGGCGGGCTACTACGACCCGCCCGTACCCGACCCGATTGACACCACCGCCGTGCTGGAGAGCTTTTTGGGCGGCAACCCCGAGCAGCTGCCCGAGCTGTACCAGCGGGCTTCACCAGTTTTTGCGGTCAGGCCGGGGCTGCCGCCCACGCTGTTGATCTACGGCCAGCGCGACCACCTGGTGCAGCTCAGCTACGGCCAGCAGATGTATAAGCGGCTAACCGGCAGCGGCAACCCGGCGGCGCTAATTGCCATTCCCTGGGCCGAACATGCCTTTGATGCGGTGTTTCGCGGCCCCGGCAACCAAATTGCGCT
>JBBSLR010000300.1:0-4659 GCA_038255045.1 Phormidesmidales cyanobacterium | reverse complement strand
TATTTCAGGGGCGCATTCGCGACAGCTGGGTGGCCGCCCAGGGCGTGGCCCAAAACCGGCGGCAGCCCCTGCGCCTGCGCCTGGGGTTTAAAGATAGCCGCATCCAGCGCCTGCCCTGGGAACTGCTCTACGGCGACGATCGCCCCCTGGCCACCGGGCTTGACGTGACCCTGTGCCGCTACTACCAGAGCCAGACGGTGACTGACCTGGCCACTCAGATACCCCTAGCCCCGGCTAGCGTGCCGATTCGGGTGCTAGTCGTCATGGCATCCCCCAGTAATCAAGCCCAGCTAGCCCTGCGCCAGGAGATTCAAACCCTAGTCCAGACCCTCCAGGCCAAACCCGCTGGCCTCGGCCCCATTCCCCTAGACCTCACCCTGCTAGAACAGCCGGGGCGGCCTGAGCTGGTGCAGGCCCTAGAGCAGGGCAACTTTCAAGTGCTGCACTACGCGGGCCACAGTGAAGCCTATGCCAGCCACAGCGAGACCGACGAAACCGGTGGTAGCCTGCTGCTCGTCAATCGCCAAAGCGGTCTCGCTGAGACCCTGAGCGGCGGCGATCTGGCCGGGCTGTTGGTCAACAACGGCATTCGTCTAGCCGTGTTTAACTCCTGCCGAGGAGCCTACACCCCCCAGGACGACGCCCAGGCTAACTGGCTTGATCAAAACCTGGTGCAGGCTCTCGTCAACCGAGGCCTGCCGGGGGTGATCGCCATGGCCGAGCGCATTCCTGACGATGTTGCCCTCACCTTTACTCAACTGCTCTACCGCAACCTGCACCAGGGGCACCCCATTGACCTCTGCCTCAGCCGGGTGCGCCAGGGCCTAATGTCGGCCTACGGCTCAGACCAGCCCTTTTGGGTGCTGCCCTTGCTCTACCTGCGGCCTGACTTTGACGGCTATCTGTACCGGGGCGATGGGCAAAAACTGGTTCTAGAGGGCGATCGCCCCACCCTCGGGCAGCTCAACGGTGCCGACGACCTAGAGAATGACGATCTCAGCGAGGTCGCCCTGATGCTGCCCGACTACAGCACCGACCCCGATATCTCGGGTCTAGCCGCAGAAATGCTGACCCGCCAGGCCGCCGAGCTCCCCGGTGATGGAGCTGCCGATCCCCTCTACGCCTGGCTGCAAGAGGGCGATCAGCCTGAGGCCGAGGCTTCGACAGCCCATGTGGCCAACCTGGTGCAGCAGCTTTCCCAGCCAGTCACGGCCTCAACTCAACCGCCCTTGACCGCCGACCCCAGCGAAAACCTGCTGCCCCAGCCAGAGCCACGTTACCCAGCGATGCCTAGGCTGCCCGACCCGCCCATCGATGTTACTGACCCCACCGTTGCCCCGGCCAAAACCTCTAGGCCTCAGCAGCTCTGGTCTAGCTGGTCTGTGCCCTCTCATTTTCTGGTGTGGGGCAGTGTGGGCCTGGCGGGCCTGGGGGCAGTGCTGGGCCTAGCCCTGCTCATCTTGCCAGCCATTGACCGCTCAACGCCGCCCGACCTGCCCAGTGCGACCGAAACCCCGGTGGCTGGCAGCGCGGGGTCAACCCAGCCCAGCACCGATCTACTCTCTAGCGCCATCAACGCGATCGCCCTCGACCGCACCACCAGCGCCAGCACCCTGATCGAGCAGCTGCTCGACCGCAACGACCTAACCGCCGCCGCCGCCGCCCTTAGCACCCTGGCTGCACCCCAGCGGCAAGACCCAGCCATGGCCTACCTGCTCGGTCGCCTGGCCTGGCAGCAAATAGTCGCCGACCCCACCATTGGCACCACCCCCAGCGATGCCCTGCGCGCCTGGGCCGATGCCACCCAGGGCAACCCCGACCTGGTGGAGGCCTGGGTAGGACTGGGTTTTGCCCACTACGCCCTGGGCGACTACGGCGAGGCCATTCGGGTCTGGGAGCGGGCGATCGCCATTGACCAAGGTCAGCGCCGCGATATCAACCCCAGTGCCCCCCAAACGGCCAACCCGATCACCATCCATGCCTATGCCGGGTTGGCCATGGCCTACCAGCAAGAAGCCAGCATCACCATCGTGCCCGAAGAGCGCGCCCCCTTCGAGCAGCAGGCCCAACGCTACTACCGCCAGACTCTTGACCTTGACCCCGCCATGGTTAACCCCAACACCCTGGCAATCCACTGGCTATGGTTGCCCACCCTCAACAGCGACTGGCAAACCACCCTGCGGCAGCTGGCCCTGAGCGACGGCAACCCCACAATCGAGGGCAACTAATCACTCACCCAGCCCAGTTCTAAGCCTCACCCAAATCCAGAAGTGATACCAAATCCAAATCGCATACCCCGGATTCCCAAAAGGCCAAACCGTAGGGGCGCATTGCATGCGCCCTGCTGGACTGGGTGAGGCCATCGCTATATCGGCCAGCCAAACCAGGCATCAAACCCGAGTGGTAGCATGGGAGAACTATTGAAATGCGCCCATGCCCAGCACCCTAGCGATTCTCGCTCAACCCACCCAGGTCGATCACGTACTCACCTGGCTCTCAAAACACCAGCGGGTCTTGACCCACTTTCAAATTATGGCCCCGGCAGAAATGGCCCAGGGCATTGAGCAGGGTAGGGATCTCGCTCAAATCGATCTGATCGCCCTGCGGGACTCCAGCTTGGGGGGCGACATTGAGTTGGCCGCGCACAGTCTCGCCGGGGATGTGGCAGGGGTGCTCTTTTTTACCGAGCCAGAGGCGATCGCCACCGCCTTTCCCAGCTTTCCCCTGGTGCTGCGGGCCTGCCAAATCCAGGGCATTCCCCTCGCCCTCAACGACATATCAGCGACGCTGCTGCTGCGGGGCATTGCCGAAAGCCAGATCGCCTACCTGATCTTTAACCCGGTATCGGGTCAGGGCAACCCCAATACCGACCTCGCCCTGATCAAAGAGGTGCTAGAGCCGCAGATCATGGTCAACGTGACCATGACCGACCCCGACCTCGACCCCGCCGACCAGGCCCGCGAAATCATCGAGCACATTCACTCTAAAAACGAGCACGACATGGGCCGCAGCCTGATCATCGCCTCTGGTGGCGATGGCACCGTGTCAGCGGTTGCTGGGGCCACGATGAATACCGGTATTCCCCTAGGCGTTATTCCCCGGGGCACCGCCAACGCCTTTTCGGTGGGACTGGGCATACCCACCAACCTGCGGGGCGCCTGCGAAACTATTTTGGCGGGCAACACCCATATCATCGATGCCGCCCGCTGCAACGATGTCCCCATGATTTTGCTGGCTGGGGTAGGGTTTGAGGCCGGCATGGTTGACGGAGCCAGCCGCCAGCTCAAAAATGAACTGGGCAACCTGGCCTACGTGCTCTCTGGGGTGCGCCAGCTTGCCGCCGCTGAACCCTTTGAAGCCACCCTCGAAATCGACGGCGAAGTCTCCACCGTCACCACCAATGCGATTACGGTGGCCAACGTGGCCCCACCTACCTCAGTGCTAGCCCAGGGGCTGGGGGCGGTGATTCCTGACGACGGGCTGCTTGAGGTGACTATTTCCACCAGCACTACCCGGCTCCAGGGCATCAATGCCATGGCCTCGCTGATGGCCGCCGCCGCCTGGGGCAACCCCACCCAGCGAGATGACATCACCTGCCTACGCACCAACCGCATCAAAGTCACCACTAACCCACCGCAAAAGCTAGTGATTGACGGTGAAATTTTAGAGGCCAACCCCGTGGAGTTTGAGTGTCTACCCCAAGCATTGACGGTATTCGCACCGCTCAAAACGCTCTAATACCAAACCTGAACCGAATACCCCCAATTCCCCAGCGGCCAAATTGTAGGGGCATAGGCATAGCCAAGCCAGGGGCTTCACAGCGTTTGCCCCGAGGAACTAGGCGTACTTAAATAGGATTTAGTATAGAAGTGTGGCATCAACAGCGATCGCTACCTAGGGTAGACCGTCGATTAGAGCTGATGGTGCTGTTCCGGTCGATATTCTCTCAGCCAGCAGCGCTCCAGGTAGCGCACCTGGTGCTTGTACCAAAACCGCCAGGGGTTTAACACGGTTTTGTAGCCGCGACAAAAAACAGGTTGGTAAAGATAAGACAGAATGGGAAACCGCATGATTTTAAATAGGTTGATAAATGCGACAACGCCTCTATGGCGCGCGCTCAATGGCTTACGTTGAGGGCAACACAGCCTGCGACTGGGGCTGATATTCTCAGTATAGACAGATGAAAAAAGAGACCCAACATCGGGCCTCTCACTTGGAAAGATATTTAATAATCGAACACAGAATTTATAGTCTGCCGCCAAGGATCTCAGCCCGCCGACTGTTGCATCAGAACGGTAGCTGGGAAGCACCTAACGGGCGCTCCCTGCATTGGCTTTAAATAGCCCAGCGAATAGTTAATCTAAATCAGCCGTAACCGAAGCTGCGGCTGATTGGCAATGGAGCTGACGGGAGTCGAACCCGTGTCCGCTTTGAGTATTAACACACCACTCATTCACAGGCTTAGTCCCTCTAACCCTAGGGACAGGAACCGCCACTTATCCCGGACGGCGGGATGCTCTGGCTAAGTCTTAATTAATGGATCCACCAGAGGAGATTCATTAAAGCATCCGTTGGGGTTTTGTCCATAGCTCTTAACGGAGTCAAACTATAGACGCTCACTAAACGAGGTTTAGTTAGGCAGCAACAGGTGCAGCTTTA
>JBBSLR010000299.1:0-4667 GCA_038255045.1 Phormidesmidales cyanobacterium | reverse complement strand
AGCAGCGGGCGATCGCCCCTGGCCTGGCCCAGGGCAGGCGAAGCCGATTGCAGATCAATCATCTCCAGGGTTTGCAGAGGCTCTGGCAGATGCTCAGTGGGCACGGTCTCGGCCAGCAGCGGCACAATCCGCTTGTTTAGGCTGAGGGCAAACAACAGCCCTTGCAGGCAGCAGGCATCGGCCAGCGATCGCGGCGACAGCACCAGCACATAGTTATCGCAGGCCTCTGTAGCGCGCGCGATCACCACTTCAGACTCCGCTACATTGGCAGGCCATGGATGGGGGCGCTGCCAGTAGGAAATGTTGGCCTGGGTGAGCAGCTGGCGGAGGGCGCCCACGGTCGCCGCCGCATAGGCCAAGTTTTCCTGATCGAGATTGGGCTCATCGGCGGCGGCGTAGGCCAAAAAAACCTGAGCCACCAGGTCGGTAGGGCGCTGGTGGTGACCAGCAGCATTCAAATTGTTCAAAACTTGCACCCACGGTTGTAGCGCGCTCAAACCCTTTGCCCAGGCCGGTTTACCCTTTATGCACCAAGGTAAATCGGCCTAGGTCTTTGCCCAAAGCCTTGCGCCATGAGAGTACCCACTTTTTGAGGCCAGAGCAACCAGCGCCCGGCGAAAGGTTTTATGGGTGTAGCCATGGCTACATGACTGCCAGAGCGGCCAGCACATCCTTAAAACCAGGACGGGCCAGCACGTCGGGCTGTAGACAAGCCTGCTGAAGCTGGCGCAGGCGATCGTTGGGGGGGGCGGCGATGCGATCGGCCAAATCTTCTAGCAGACAGCCAAAGGCCCTGACCTCAAGGCGCTCTAGCGCTGCCCCCGACGGCGCGGTCGGGTCGTAAAAGCTGGCCGCGCCAAAATCGCTCAGGTAGGCCGCCCCCGCCGGGTTGACCAGCGTGTTGTGGGGGTACAGATCGCCGTGGAGAATGCCCCGCTGGTGTAGATGGGCAGCGGCGGCGGCCACCCCCGTGGCAATGCCCAGCGCCATGTCCCCAGCAAAGGCTGTCTCTGGGGGGTAGGTGTCGCGGGTGCAGCTCTCTAGGCTGGGCGGGCCACCCATGACTGCGTAGGTAGGCGGCACCAGGGGCAGCACCAGGCCGTTTTTCTGCTCAGGGTGCTCGACAATCTGCCCTAGGGGGCCAATCAAACTGGGGTGCGCTCCGGCGGCGATGCAGGCGCGCATTTCATCCATCGGCAGGCCGTCGCTGGTGATCGCCCCCTTAAACAGCTTGATGGCAACGGGTGTTTTTGCCTCACCCTGCCGCCATACCCCCTGATAAATTACCCCCGACGCCCCCTGCCCCAGCACGTCGCCCAGGGTCAGGTCATGCCAGGGCACCTGGGGCAGCACAGCAGGCTGGGCATCCTGACCAGAGAAAGGGTTGCCCGCGTAGGCCAGCCAGCTCAGCCGGGGCAGCGTCAGCAGCCAGGGCGGTAAACTCTCTAGCTGGTTAGCGGCCAGGCGAATCAGCTCTAAATTTTGGCAGGCGGCCATGGTCTCAGGCAAGTCGCGCAGGCGATTGCCCGCCAGCATCAGCTTTTGCAGGTGGGGCAAATCGCCCATCGACTCAGGCAGTTTTTCAATGCGGTTGTCGGTCAAGATTAGCCAGCGAGTGCGGGGCGGCAGAGCAGCGGCGGGCACCGTGGTCAGCCGGTTGGCCTTAAACCCCACTATTGACAGCCTGGAGCATTGGGCCAGCACCTCAGGCACCACTTCAAACTGGTTGTTGTTAAAAAACACCGCCCGTAGATTGTGCAGTTGGGCAAAACTATCGGGCAGAGCGGTGAGGTGGTTGTTCGACAGATCGAGCACTTCGAGGCTGTCGGCCAGCCCCAAGACTTCCTCTGGAAAGGTGGTCAGGCCGGCGGCGAGGTTGAGCCTGCGGGTGCCCGCTAGCTGCCCAGCCCGCAGCCGCGCCAGGGTTTGATCGGTGGTTGTCTCTAGCGTGCGAACCTGCTGTCCCATCCCTCTGCCCCCATGGTTAATCCCGGGGCCGAGTGCCCAGGGCGATCGCCCACCATGCTAGCCGCAGGTGCATCCGTCGCCGCTGTAGTTTTCGTAGGGATTTGGGTAGATTGTTAAGAATTCTGCAAAGCCTGCGGTTCGGGATTGGTCGTCAGGGCCTCTTTCTCCCTATCTAGCCTGCGCTTGCGGGCGTAGAGCTGAATCGTCGCCGCCATAAACACCGCCAGCCCCGCCACCAGCCAGGTGGTGGCTCCGGTGGGGAAGTTGTTCTTAAAAATCACCAGCATGACGATCACCACCAGCAGCAGCGTGGGGGCCTCGTTTAGCGCCCGCAGCTGCTTACCCGACCACTGGCACTCGCCTCGGTGTAGCTGCCGCATCAGCCGCGCACAGTAAAAGTGGTAGCCCAGCAGCAGCGCCACAAAGCCCAGCTTGATGTGCATCCAGCCCTCTTTGAGGTATTCGGGCATCTGCACCAGCAGGGCGATCGCCATCGCCACCGTCACCACCATGCCGGGGGTGGTGATGATGCCGTAGAGCCGCTTTTCCATGATGGTGTACTGGTTTTGCAGAATGGTGCGGGCCGGCTCTGGCTCCGCCTCGGCCTCCACGTGGTAAATAAACAGCCGCACCAGGTAAAACAACCCGGCAAACCACACCACCACGCCAACAATGTGAAACGCCTTAAACCAGTAATACGCCATAGTCATTTCTGCCATCCCCACAAGAGCCGTGCTCTGTAGGGATGTTGCAAACCGTTAAGTACGCCTTTCATTGTTATGCAAGGGTTTGCCCTTGAGAAGCCAACCGCGACGGAACTTAACGATTTTGGACTGGCGATTTTGGATTTTGTCCCATCCACCCCACCGATTTGTCCCCTCTACCCACCGACCCACCCCACTCCCTACCCATCCACCCATCCACCTACTCCCTCCGCCCCACAATCCCTACAACCGCCGCAGCACCAACGGCAACAACTCTCCCGGCAGTTTTGACAGCACCGTCTGCTGCCCAGCGATACCGAAGATTTCAAAGTTTAGGTGGGCGTTGTACACCAGGGCCGTGGTCAACACCTCCATCTGCTGGGGCTGGTCGTGCCAACCCTGGTAGGCCAGCAGGTAGTGATTGAGGGCCATTTCTAGGTGGCGCTGGCGGGCCTCGCTCTGGTTGGCGGACAGCGCCTGGGCCAGCTGGTCGTGCACCACCCCGGCGCTGTGGCAGGTGGCCCACAGGTCAAACCCCAAGGCCGGGGGCGGCGATGCTTGCAGGGCGGCCTCGGCAGCGGTGAGGGCAGTTTCGTAGGCGGCGATCGCCTGTTGCAGCATAGTCAGGCGGCGTTCACCCGCTACGGCGGGCTGCTGGGCCAGATCCCAGTAGGCGGTGCCCAGGTTGTTGGCGGTGGCGGCACAACCTGCCGGGGCCAGGGCGACGGTGCGGTGTTGCAGAGCGGCCTGGTAGGCGGCGATCGCCTGCTCTAACAAAACCACCGGCTGCTGGTGCTGGGCCAGGCTCCAGTAGGCAATGCCCAGGTTGTTTTGAATCATGGCGTACTCAAGCGGGGCGGTCAGGGCCTCGCGGTGGGCCAGGGCCTCGCCATAGGCGATGATCGCCTGGGCCAGGTGATGCTGGGGCTGACTGTGCTGGGCCAGCCGCCAGTGAATTGCTCCTAGACTATTTTGCAGGTTGGCGTAGTCAATGGGCGATCGCTCGGCCAAGCTGTGCTTCAGCGCATTTTCGTAGGCCTCCACCGCCTGGGCTAGGCAGGGGGTAGGGTCGTCTAGGCCAGCCAGCAGCCCGTAGACCGTACCCAGGTTGCCGTAGATCCGCCCCAGGGTGTCGGCGGGGATGGTGCTCTGGCCACCGTTGAGGGCTTGCTCGTAGGTGCTGACGCTGCGGCGCAGCCAGGGGGCTGGGTTAGCGGTGGCGGGGTGCTGGCCCTGGAGCCAGTAGAGGCTGGCCAGGTCGTTGAGGGCATCGCACCAGTCGGTGCTGCCCTCGGGCAACCCGGCGATCGCCCGGTCGTACACCGCCGTAGCAAAATCGAGCAGGCTGGGGTCAGCGGCCTCGCCCGCCACGCGATCGCGCCCCAGTTGTCCTAGGGCCAGATAGGCCCGCGCTAGGGTCAATGGCCCCGCCTGCTGGTCAACCAGACCCTGAATATAGCGCCACAGGTTCACCAGTTCAGCATCTTGGGCTAGGTCGGGGGGCAGCTTGAGGGCACCTACAGGCCGCAGCGCCAAGGAGCTGGGGGGGCTGGCGGTGGAGGTATCGGGTGGGGTATCGGGTGCTGGCTCCGCTGGGGGTGGTTTGACCTGTTGCAGGGCCGCCAGGGTCTCCGCCGCCGTCGCCCCCACTGGCAGCATAATTACGCTGGCAAACGCCCCCTGTTCTGGAAGGGCGTAACCCTGGAGGGCTCTGTTTTCTGGGCGGCCTGAACTGCCTGAATTGCCTGAATTGTTAGAAGCCTCGGTTAAATCTTGACCCAGCAGGGTGGGGAGGTTGAGCGGTGGCCGTGGTGCAGCCGTTTTTTGCGGGGCTGTTTTCTGGGGGGGTATTCTGTCTGGGGTAAGGGGTAGAGATGGCCCAGGGGCAGCCGCTTGAGCGCCGGGCTTTTCGAAGGTAGAGAGATCGTCCCGCAAAACTTGCCAGAGATCGGGGGGGGCGACGGTCGAGCTGGTTTGAGCTGGGGGAGCATCGGT
>JBBSLR010000298.1:0-4724 GCA_038255045.1 Phormidesmidales cyanobacterium | reverse complement strand
TTATCTGGGGTTCCTCAGTCCGCCAAAGACATCATCGTTTCCTACGGCCAAGACGAAGCTCAGCACGTAGCCGATCTCTCAGCGGTTTTGCCTTCCTTGGGGGGCAATCCAAATGCGGTTAGGATTCCGGCTAACCCCAACTATGCGGCTATTTTGGGCCGCGACCCGTTTGCCAATCCGGCAGACTTTCTGCTGGCGGGGCAGTACGTTGAAGATTTAGGCGTTGCCGCTTATAAAGGTCAAGTTCAAAACCTTTTGGCGGCGGGCGAAGCCGGTAAAACTGTACTGGCGGCAGCGCTGGCAATTCACAGCGTCGAGGCTCGCCATGCCGCTGGGGTCAGGTTCCTGCGTCAGACGCTGCTGGGCGCTAATGTCAGACCCTGGATCTCAGAGAATGCCAGCAGCAGTGAAGTGATCTACAACGAAAATCGGATGGGGTCTCCCATTCCCTTTAGCTCTGCTGCCTTCGACGGTTATGCAACTCAGGCGGAAGTACTGGCCCTCGTTGGGCCGATCTTAACCGAAGCACCTCCGATGAGTCGGCCTACGCCTCCTACGGAAGGTAGACCAAGCGGATCTCCACAGAATCAAAACCCTCGGGCACTGTGGTAATACCCACTGGGGTTTAGCCTACGACAAAAGCCGCTGCTCACTAGTGAGCAGCGGCTTTTGTCGTAGGTTCTAGACTAGGGCTGAGCTACATTAGTTTGGCTGCACAGACTTAGGAATAGAGTTTTTCTTGCCCCAGGCTGATATTTCAAAAAAACGTTAAGGAAACCGTAGATGCTGTTCAAAGGGGCGCTAAAAATCGTATGGTTTTCAATGGACACCGCTCTCTGTCAGCGGCTTCCATCTAACGTTATTTGTGTTCGCAAGAGACTCAGCATTGTCTATGGCTTCCCCCACCATCGAATCGATTCTCCACGAAAATCGGCTGTTTCCCCCGGCCGATGGGTTTGCTCAAAACGCATCAATTAAGAGCCTAGAGGAGTATCGCGCTCTGGCCGAGCGGGCGGCGGCAGACCCGGCGGCATTTTGGGCCGAGCTGGCCAGTCAAGAGCTGCACTGGTTTAAGCCCTGGGATAGGGTGCTCGACTGGCACCCACCCTTTGCCAAGTGGTTTGAGGGGGGCAAAATCAATATTTCCTACAACTGTTTAGACCGCCACCTGACCACCTGGCGCCGCAACAAAGCCGCCCTGATTTGGGAGGGAGAGCCTGGCGACAGCCGCACCCTCACCTACGCCCAGCTGCACCGGGAGGTGTGCCAGGTGGCCAATGTGCTGAAGGGGCTGGGGGTGCAAAAGGGCGATCGCGTCGGTATCTACATGCCCATGGTGCCCGAGGCGGCGATCGCCATGCTGGCCTGCGCCCGCATCGGTGCCGCCCACACGGTGATCTTTGGCGGCTTTAGCGCCGAAGCCCTCAAGGATCGCCTCAACGATGCCGAGGCCAAGGTGGTGATCACCGCCGACGGCGGCTTCCGCAAAGACAAGGTGATTCCCCTCAAGTCGGCGGTCGATCAGGCCCTGGCCGAGGGAGCTGTGCCCAGCGTCACCGGCGTGCTGGTGGTGCAGCGCACCAGGTCTGAAGTCACCATGGTAGAGGGGCGCGATCACTGGTGGCACGAGCTACAGGCTACTGCTTCGGCCCAGTGTCCCCCCGAAGAAATGGACGCCGAAGACCTGCTGTTTATTCTCTACACCAGCGGCACCACGGGCAAGCCCAAGGGGGTGGTACACACCACCGGCGGCTACAACCTATACACCCACATGACCTTTAAGTGGGCCTTTGACATCAAAGACACCGATGTCTACTGGTGCACCGCCGACGTGGGCTGGATCACCGGCCACAGCTATATTGTCTACGGCCCCCTGTCGAACGGGGCCACCACGGTGATGTATGAAGGGGTGCCCCGGCCCTCAAACCCCGGCTGCTTTTGGGATGTAATTGAAAAGTACGGCGTTACCATTTTCTACACCGCCCCCACCGCCATTCGCGCCTTCATCAAAATGGGCGACGAGTTGCCGAAGGCAAGAGATCTGTCTTCGCTGCGGCTGCTGGGCACCGTGGGCGAGCCGATCAACCCCGTAGCCTGGATGTGGTATCACCAGGTGATTGGCGGCGAGCGCTGCCCGATTATCGATACCTGGTGGCAGACCGAGACCGGCGGCTTTATGATCACGCCGCTGCCGGGGGCGATACCCACCAAGCCCGGCTCCGCCACCCTGCCCTTCCCCGGTATTTTGGCCGACGTGGTTGATCTCGACGGCACCCCGGTGCCCCCTGGCGAGGGCGGCTACCTGGTGATCAAGCACCCCTGGCCCAGCATGATGCGCACGGTCTACGGCGACGACGATCGCTACCGCCGCACCTACTGGGAGCACATTGCCCCCATCAATGGCCAGTACCTGTATTTCGCGGGCGATGGTGCCCGCAAAGATGCCGACGGCTACTTTTGGGTGATGGGTCGGGTAGATGATGTAATTAATGTGTCGGGTCACCGTCTTGGCACCATGGAGATAGAGTCGGCCCTGGTGTCGCACCCGGCGGTGGCAGAGGCCGCCGTAGTCGGGCGCAAAGATGAGATCAAGGGAGAAGATATCTTTGCTTTTGTCATTTTAGAGGGGCACTACAGCCCCAGCGATGAGCTTAAGCAAGAGCTAACTCAGCATGTGGTGAAAGAAATTGGTGTGATCGCCCGGCCCGGCGAAATTAAATTTGCCGATGCCCTGCCCAAGACGCGATCGGGCAAAATTATTCGCCGCTTTTTGCGAAACTTGGCCAGCGGTGAAGCGATCGCCGGCGATGCCTCCACCATGGAAGATCAAAGCGTGCTCGATCAGCTCCGCCAGGGCTAAGACTCTGCCTTGGCTCCTGAGTATGCCATCTAAAACTATTATGGCTCGGGTGCATCCCAGTTCAGTAGCCCTCACCCTAAATCTCTCCCTGAGGGAGAGAGACTTTGAAATTCCAGTTCCCCTTCTCCCTTAGGAGAAGGGGTTAGGGGATGAGGGCCATCAACTTGCAAAAGTGGGATGCACCCCCAGCCAATGTGTGTCTGACTAAATCAGGAACCGCTATATAGCGATGCCATCGCGCTTAAGACATCGGCCCCTGCCAGCGGCAAAAACTGGGACAGCGGCATGGCGTATAGCCATCGCTCCAGGGGTATAGGTCATGTCCCAACCATTCTGGCGATGGCTATATTTCGCTGGAATACTCTTAGCTTGAGGCCGGAAGATTAAGGCGATAAGTTTCGATTACATGACTATAAAAGGCGGGGCCTATCTCTTCTACGATGGTGCTGCGCCTGCTTCCTGCTGGCATGATGCAATCTTCTCAGGCCCTTGCTGGCGTACAAAATAACGGAAAACAGCGGATTTATGTCCAGGCCCCATCCCTAGGGCGCTGTTACATCCATCTGGGGCAATATTTGTCGATGCTTTCGCTGGCTTGGGGCTGTCCTCGATCAGACATTGTTCCTAGGAGCAGGCTTTTTGAGCGCTACCTTACCCCTGACGGGGGCAACGGGCAGGCGGAGAAAAATTAAGGGAGGCCGATCTAAATCATTTATTTTTTTGGTTCAGGTTTTGATGCCGTGGCTATAATTGGCTGTGTGAATAGGCAAGTTTATTTGCTATTATTCTTTTGCTATTCAGCAGCGGTAGCCAAGCTTATTCGTAAATTTTCTAAGATTGACCCCGCTGGTTTTCAGCATCTAGCTTCACGTCTTACCCCAAGGAATTTCCCTGAACAATGGCAGAAAAACCTACTCCCCTAATCGGCAAAGCGCTGCTCCAAAAGGTTAAAGACCTTTCTAACCTCACCAAGCGCGAAACCGCCAAAGAATGCGGCTACTATACCCTCACCAAAGATAACCAGGTGCGGGTCAATCTCTCGGGCTTTTACGATGCGCTGCTTGAGGCTAAAGGCATCAACCTCGACCCCGAAAGCAGCAAAGATGGTCGAGGTCGCGAACCGACCTACCGCGTCAGCGTTCACAAAAATGGTCAGATTGTGATTGGGGCTACCTACACCCAAGAAATGGGCCTTAAATCTGGCGATGAGTTTGAAATTAAGCTGGGCTATAAGCACATTCACCTGAAGCAGCTAGGGGTCGACGCTGACGAAGAATAGTACGGGTCTACCATGGCAATCTCAGCGGTGAATATGTCAGCGATCGCCCATCTATCGGTTTTTTTTTAGCCTGGATGGCGCTGGGCATGCCGGCCAGTCTGGTAGTCGCCCGCATCGGTCGAATTCCCCTTGCCTATCCCGTTCCGCCGCAGCATAAGCTACCCCTGCTGCTGCCTCTATATCTGCTGGCCCCAGTGGCGGTTGAAATCTATCGCCGTCTGGGGGCAGATGCTTGGTCAAACTACGGCATCGCCTGGAATCAGCCCTTTTTTCACCTGGCGATCGCTGGGTTTGGCGCGGCTGCGGGGGGGGTGATGGTCTTGGTAGCCCTACAGCTAGGTTTGGGTTGGCGGCGGTGGCAGCCTCCCGGCAGAAGAGCTGCCCTTGCCGCGTCAGAGACAGACGTTGAGGGTGAGCCCATTCCCTCGTCAGGGCCTGCGTCAGGGCCTGCGCTAGGAGTAGTGCTGCTTGCAGTGCTGCTCCTGGCGTTGTTTGTGGGCTGGATTGAAGAACTGGTGTTTCGCGGCGTGCTGGCGAACGGTCTGGGGCAGGCGCTGCCCCTCTGGGCCATGGCGATCGCCGTCA
>JBBSLR010000297.1:0-4725 GCA_038255045.1 Phormidesmidales cyanobacterium | reverse complement strand
TAAAACCTGGCCACTACGTCGGCGGCAATGGTGGTATAAGCGCTGCCGATGTGGGGCAAACCATTGACGTAGTACAGCGGCGTAGTGATCGCAAAAGTCGGCTTATCGACGGGGTTTAAAGTCATAGAGTAATTGACGAGATCAGACCTCAAAGAGGCCCATCAGTAACGGCAGAAACAACAGCGGCACAACCAGCAATATTGAGAACGATCAGCTAAGCCGTCTAGAGATTTCTTCTAGCAGCTAAACTAAACCACTAAAACCAAGGATAGCAGCGCCAGGAAAAGCTAAGCTGGCCCAGTTCTGAAGCATCAGGTCTGGAGCATAGAGCAATGGTTTGTCATCGTAACTCTTCAACTGCATCGTAACTCTTTAGGTTAGGGTTCCCTGAAGAAGCCCGGAAGATTTAAGCATCTGCCCATGCCCTCGGAGGGCGACCAGGGGCCGACCAGCAACTAGTCATCGAGCAGGCCCAGGCGAGCCAGGGGCCAAAAGCGCACCACAGCTTTGCCAATAATATTGGCCTCTGGCACGTAGCCCCAGGCACGACCGTCGTAGCTGCTGTTGCGGTTGTCTCCCAGCACCAGGTAAGAGGCGGGCGGCACCTCCTCTGGCCCCCAGGGTTCGTTGGCCGGAGCAGCGATGTAGGGTTCCACCAGCATTTCACCATTGCGAATTACGGCTCCGTCGCGCACTTCAACCACGTCACCGGGCAGGCCGATAATGCGCTTGATGTAGGCATCGCGCCGCTGGCCGGGAATGGTCAGGCTATCTGGGGGCCAAAACACAACAATATCGCCGTGTTCGGGCGGGTTCAGGTAGTAGCTGATTTTTTCGATCACCAGGCGATCTCTGACCTGGAGGGTCGGCTCCATAGAGCCAGAGGGAATGTAGCGCGCCTCTGCCACAAAATGCCGAATGCCCAGGGCCAATACCACGCTCAGCCCGATGGTTTGCAGCCCTTCTACCCAAGGGTTGGGTTGGGCCACCAGCTTTTTCTCTGCCGGAGCGGAGTTGAGGCCAGGCTCGGGTGGTAGCGAAGGTTTATCTGACTGATCGGTCACAGGTGTGTCCCCGAAAGTGTAAGAAGAGCTGACTCGGAGGAGCCTCAGAATTTAGGCTCAGGATTTAGGCCCATGACCCAGGCCCAAGCCCCCTATCGGCCAAGTCTGTCCTAGTGTAGTCGATCTACGTTGGTAACCATGGGTACCCCTGCGCCCCCTGGGGTAGAGCGCAGAGCTAAGCGATCTGAGACGCGATCTGGTCACCACTTGCAGGGGCCAGGGCCTCAGACCACAGCCCCTTGGCCTCAAGCCAGGGGCGGCTGTAAAGGCGCGACTGGTAGCGCGAGCCACCGTCGCACAGCACCGTGACAATGGTGTGGCCGGGGCCGAGCTGCTGGGCCAGCTTTACCGCCGCCGCCACGTTGATGCCCACCGAGCCACCCATGAACAGCCCCTCTTGGTAGAGCAGATCGTAGATGGTGCGCAGCGCCTCGGGGTCTTCAATTTGAATGGCGTCGTCAATGGGCACCCCCTCCATGTTGGCGGTGATGCGGCTGTTGCCGATGCCCTCGGTGATCGAGCTGCCCTCAATGTGAACTTCACCGGTTTTGATGTAGCTGTAGAGGCCGCTGCCCATGGGGTCGGCCACGACGCAGCGAATCTTGGGGTTTTGCTCTTTGAGAAACATCGCCGTGCCCGCGTAGGTGCCACCCGTGCCCGTGGCCGCCACCCAGCCGTCAACGGTGCCGTCGGTCTGAGCCCAGATTTCGGGGCCGGTGGTTTCGTAGTGGGCCAGGCGATTGGCCAAATTGTCGAACTGGTTGGCCCAGATGGCGTTGTCGAGATCGGCGGCAATCCGGCCCGAGAGCTTGACGTAGTTATTGGGATCGCGGTAGGGCACGGCGGGCACGGTGCGCACCTCGGCCCCCAGGGTGCGCAGCAGATCAATTTTTTCTTGGGACTGGGTGTCGGGAATGACGATCAGGCAGCGGTAGCCCTTGGCGTTGCAGATGTGGGCCAGGCCAATGCCGGTATTGCCAGCGGTGCCCTCGACTACGGTGCCGCCGGGCTTGAGCAGGCCCTTGGCTTCGGCGTCTTGAATAATGTAGAGAGCGGCGCGGTCTTTGACCGACCCGCCGGGGTTGAGAAACTCTGCCTTGCCCAGGATGTCGCAGCCGGTGGCCTCGCTGACGCTGTTGAGGCGAATTAGGGGGGTGTTGCCGACTGTGGCGACAACGCCATTTTTAATATCCATGCCTTTCGTAACCGTTGACAACAGCCTGCTGCGCCGGGGCCGACTCTGACCCAGCTCTTCAACGCAGATCGCCTCTTTATCCTAAGGCGAAACGGCGGGCTTCTCGGCTAGAATCGGGGTGCTTTCTGCGGTTCTTGGGGGCGATCGCCGCATCAATCTGGTTCAGCCACGGGGAATGCCGCCCTGGCCTTAATCTTCTCGCCGTGGGCAAGGGCCTTGGCGAACCGCCCAGCTGACTGAGGCACCCCTCGATCACATCTATTAGAGAATAGAGCACCATATCCATTGCTAGTTTTTGGCCTCTGTGACGATGAGAACCCTTGAGGCGCTGATTTTTGACGTCGATGGCACCCTGGCCGAAACCGAGCGCGACGGCCATCGAGTCGCCTTTAACCAAGCGTTTCAGGAGTTTGGTCTGCCCTGGCACTGGCCCGTGGGCCTCTACGGGCAGCTGCTGCGGGTAGCCGGGGGCAAAGAGCGCATTCGCTACTACATGCATCGCTACCAGCCCCAGTTTGAGGCCGAGGATATCGATGGCCTAGTGATCGCGCTGCACCGGGCCAAGGCCAAGCACTTTCAAGCCCTGGTCGAGGGCAATGTGATTCCCCTGCGGCCTGGGGTGCGGCGGCTGATTGCGGCGGCGAGAAAGGAGGGGATTAGACTGGCGATCGCCACCACCAGCGCCAAGGCCAGCGTGATGCCGTTGCTAGAGCAGCTGCTGGGGCCAGAGTCGCCCGGCTGGTTTGAGGCGATCGCCGCCGGAGACATGGTGCCCGCCAAAAAACCCGCCCCCGACATCTACAACCTGGTGGTCAACACCATGGATCTCAACCCCGCCGCCTGTCTGGTGATTGAAGACAGCCAGCAGGGGCTAGAGGCGGCCCATGGCGCTGGCCTCACTACCGTCGTCACCGTCAATGACTACACCCGTAAACAGGCCCTCACCAGCGCCCGACTGGTGATCAACCACCTGGGCGAACCCAACCTGCCCTTTGAAGTGCTCCAGGGCCAAGCCGCCCAGACCTACTATTTCTCCCTAGACTTGGCCCAGACCCTGCTGCCATCCCCAGGTAAAAACTGATACTGCGGACAAATGCTTCAGTATTCAGATTCTTGTGAGGGCGCACGCGGTGCGCCCCTACCGGGGTTATCTTTTTATGATCAGCAATCTCCCCCACTCACCCATGCCCCTCTCCGACGCCCTCTGGCACGCTAACCAAGACCTCGCCACCGCCTGCCTGCACCACCCCTTTGTGCAGGGCCTCGGCGACGGCACCCTGCCGAAGGCAAAATTCGCCTACTACGTGGGCCAAGACGCCTTTTTTCTCGAAGCCTTTGCCCGCGCCTACAGCATCGCCGCCGCCAAAGCCCCCACTTGGGAAGCCTTTCAGGTGTTTCACCAGTTGGCGGGTGGGGTGCTGACTGAGCTGACCCTGCACGGCGACTACGCCCGCGAGTGGGGAGTAGACCTGGCCACCGTCGCCCCCGGTGCCGCCACCCGCCGCTACACCGATTTTTTGCTCAGCACCGCCTGGGGCCAAGACCCTGGGGCCACAGCGGTGGCGATGGCCCCCTGCATGCGGCTCTATGCCTTTTTGGGCCAGTCGCTGGCCCAGCTCAACCCGCCCCCCCATCCCTACAGCCCTTGGATTGACACCTACAGCAGCGACCAGTTTGAGCCGCTGGCCGCCCAGCTAGAGGCGCTGATCGATGCCCAGGCGGCAGATACCCCCAGCAACCAGGCCGGCTACCGCTACGCCATGGACTGCGAACGCGCCTTTTTTGCCGCCGCTTGGCAGGCGGCGCTGTAGCCTCGCCCCAAAAAGCCCAGGCTATAGTAGTGGGCAACCGCCACCCCCACCCCCGCCATGACCGGATTTGAACCCCTGATCGGAGCCGCCGCCGCTGGCTTGGGTAGCCTAATCACCAACCTGGTGAAAGACAAGGGCACTGAAACCCTCAAAAAGCTCGACTGGGACATCGGCAAAAACCTGGCCCTGAAGCAGGTAGAGAAGCTAATTGAGGAGCACTATGACGACTTCAGAAGCGCATGGAAGCGTTACTTCTCAGACAGAGGTTAGCAATATCTCGGCTCACGGTCTGTGGCTGCTCTGCGGCGATCGCGAGTATTTCCTACCCTACGACCAATTTCCCTGGTTCAAAGATGCGCCCATCAAGCACATCTTCAACCTGGAAGAACCCCATCCGGGCCATCTCTATTGGCCCGACCTAGACGTTGATCTATCCCTTGAAGTCATCCAGCACCCAGAGCGATTCCCTCTAATCAGTCGGTAGCCTTATTAGACGCAAAGAGGTTAAACGCAAAGTAACTTCTCAGTAACCGCTGGTAAGACGATGGAGATGGAACCGGGAGGGGGGTTGTCAAGAGAGCAAATATCTGGTCTAACAGAGAGATGAGTGCAGTGCTTGAGACCCTGAAATCCTTACCGTCATCAGAACTCCTTT